>DASPKW010000228.1:0-23260 GCA_035627895.1 Tepidisphaeraceae bacterium
GCACCCTCTACGGCGACATGGCGGGCGGGCTGGCCGTGATCTCCGACGTGCCGAAGACGACCGTCTGGGCGTTGTCCCGCTGGATCAACGAGCACCACGGCAAAGAGCTGATCCCGTGGAGCAGCATTAACAAGGTGCCCAGCGCCGAACTGCGGCCGAACCAGACGGACCAGGACTCGCTGCCGCCGTACGAGGTGCTGGACGCGATCCTCTACCGCTACGTCGAAGAGGAGAAGGGCGCCGTCGAGATCGTCGCGGAGGGGTACGACGCGGCGACGGTCACGCGCGTGATCAAGCTGATCGACCGGAGCGAGTACAAGCGGCGGCAGGCGGCGCCGGGCCTGAAGGTGACGAGCCGGGCGTTCGGGTTCGGGCGGCGGATGCCGATCGCGCAGAATTACTCGCCGAACGTGTAGATTCGGGCTCTGCAATCCGCATAACCGTTACGACTGACAGGCTCAACGCGGCCGGCGAATTCGCGTAGTCACGTCTGTCGGTTTCGGCTTTGACCGATGCCGGACGGCTGCTACATTTTCGCACCGGTCGCATTCGTATCCGACCGTGTCCCGGATCACACGACGGCTCGGAGGTGGAGAGATGAGGAACGGGAAACTCCTCGCGGTATTGGGTGCGCTCGCGGTCGGGGCGGGGTCGGCCGATGGCGGCGTGATCTACACGGAAGCGTTTACCACCGAAGGCTCGAACCGGGGCCACAACTCGATCGGGTGGGAGGCCTACTCGTCGGGCGGTGCGGGCGCCGTGACGAACAACGGCACGAGCACGACCGGGGCCCTGTTCGTGGCCACGTCCACCGGGTCTGACGGGACCGCGGGCATCGGGGCCAAGCAGACGACCGGCGTGGTCGGCCTGGTGTACACGTCGGAGTTCGGCGCCGTCGGCCTGGGCGACCTGACGAACCTCGGTTTCCACTCCAACAACTCCAGCGGGACGGGCGGGTCCTACCGCATCGTGGTCCGCGTCGACACCGCCAACACCCTGCTCGATCCGTCCGACGACGCCTGGTACGCGAGCGAGGCGACGTACACGTCGTCCGGCGGCCTGGCGAACAATTGGACGACCAACCCGTCCGCCGGCGTGCACGACCTCGCCTACGCGCCGGCGGCCGCCGGGTGGCGGGCGCTCACGTTCGTCCCGACCGGGGCGGGCCAGCAGATCACGCTCGGGACGGCCGGGTCGGTCGCGTCGGACCTGACCGGAACGCTGACGGCCGCCGGGCTGTACATGAACGCGAACACCGCGACCACGCTGCGGTACGACACCTTTCAGGTCTCGGCCGTGCCGGAGCCGGCGTCGGTCGCCGCCTTGGGGATCGTGGGGATGGCGCTCCTGGGTCGCCGGCGTCGCGCCTGACGGCTCAGCCCTGTCCTTTTCGGAAGATCAAGACGTACAGCAGCACGGCGACGGCGTTCAGCGTCGTCACGATCGCGACCTTCCCCAGCCCCTCGCGGACGCCGTCGGACAGGCCCGCCAGGGGGGCGTTCATCCACTCGAGCACGCGCACGAGCATCGGCACGCGGGCGTCGGCCGCGTCGGCCATTTCCGCCTCCAGCGGCTCTTCGGCCGATTCTTCGATCACCACGCCCGCGACCGGCTCGACCGTCACGTCGGCGTCGGCGTCCGCGTCGACCGGCTCGGCGTCGAGGTCGTCGGTCGGGGTCTCGCGCGGCTCCGCGGGCGCGGCTGCAGGCTCGACGTACGCGGTCGTTCCGCTGCGCCGGCCGTGGATCCGGTCGTCCTCGTCCATCTCGGCCGCCAGCGCGTCGGCCACGCTCGGGGGCTCGGGGATGGCCGGCGCCGCGCCGGTGGCGACGGGCGCGTCGGTCGGCGACGGGTTTGACGCCGTATCGGAAGGGTCGCCCGCACTCCGCGAGGGAGCCTTGACCAACTTCTGCTGTGCGAGCGTGAGTTCCTCGTCGACGAGTTCGCTCAACCCGTGCGGACCTGCCGGGCCGGGCGCGGCCGCGCCGTCGAGTTCGTCGAACAACTGATCGAGCGCGGCCTGCGTCCCGCGCCCGTCGCCCTGTTCGGCCAAGGCGGTTGCCGAGCGCACGCGATCGTCGGCGGCGTCGTCGGGGCCGGTGGCCGCGGCCGCGGATTCGGGGGTCGCCGCGCCGCCTTCCTCGGCCTCGGCCAGGAGTCGATCGACCTCGTCCCCCGCGAGTTGCGCGAGCAAATCGTCCGCGCCCGCCATGTTGGGCGTTGCGTGCTCGGCGGGATCGGGATAGTCGACGGCCGGGCGGGCCATGGGTTTCGCTCTAACACCTTGACGGGACGCGTGTTACGCCCGGTAACGACGGGCGTGCTCACCCTGTTCATCGGTCAGCGGGGCGGGCGGCGTAACCCGCGCCGGGCGGACGGTCCCATAATATCGGTACCCCCAATTGAATCTACACGGACGTCCGCCGTGTGCGCGGCACACCCGCTTGCGGGCTAGCGGGCCAACTTGCTCACGAGATCCTCTAACCCGCCGGACCGTCACTTCTTCTGTGCCGCCAACGCCTTCTCGAGCGCCGCCCGGTCCATCATCTCCGCGTGCCCGTCGACGAACCCGACCACGACCGGCGCCTTGATCGACCCCAGATCCTGGTACACCGCGATCGTCCCCCCATGCTTCGGGTCGGCCGGCTTGACGTAAACGAACGGGACCTCTTGTCCGCCGATCCGCTGGGCCTTGATCGCTTCCGGCGGGATCAGCTTTTCCGTGACCAGGGCCTGCAGGTCCCCCGGCCACTCGCCCTTGTGCGAGTCCGCGTACATCACGCACGCCAGCGTGATCTGCCGCACCTGGCTCATCGCCACCTGCTGCGCCGCCTGGTGCCGCGCCGCCGCCAGGGCCGGGGCGATCATCGCGCTCACCCGGAGCGCGTCCTCTCCCGCCAGCAGGATGACGACCCGGTCGTCCTTGACGGCCGGCGACAGCGCCCTGGCGAGCCGGTCGAGGTCGCCGGCCGCCTCTCGCACCTCGGGCGGCGCCTGTTGCAGCATCCGACCCGCCCACGCGCGGGCGGCGGCGAGCGTCGTCGCGTACGCCTTGCCGACCTCCGCCGCCGCCGCGGGCGTCGCGCACCGCATGACGACGGTCGCCGACGGCGCGGCCCCGAGCGTCACGCCGATCGACGCCCAGTCCACGTTCCTGGCGACCGGGCCGACCGCCGCCCCGCCGAGCTCGCGCGGGAGGGCGGGCAGCATCTCGCCCAGCGCCCGGCGGACGTCGGCCGACGGGACGTACGCGACCGCGATCGCCGCCGACTCGCCCGCCGCCGCCAGCGCGTCGGCCAGCCCGGGCCGGGCGTCCGGCTTGCCGGCCTTGAGCCGGTCGAACAGCCGGGCCTGCGCCCAGACCATCATGCCGTCCCGCACCTCGGCGCGGAACGCCAGCGGGTCCGCCTCGCCCGCCTCCTTCGCCGGCACGTCGCCGTACGGCAGGAAGCGGGTGATCGCCTTCGTGTCGGCCCCCGCCTCGACCGGCACCAGGAACGCCGGCTCGTTCGGGAAGTCGGCCATCGACACGACGACGAACAGTTCCTTCGCCCCCGCCTTGGTCATCCCCTCGCGCCACCGGCGCACGCCGCCGACCGTCTGCTCCATCACCTGCCGGGCCGACGCCTTATCCACGCCCGGCGTCCGCAGGCCCTCGATCGAGTCCGCGAAAATCTTCTCCATCCCGCCCAGGTCGAGCCTGGCCACGTCGACCCGCACGACGGCGACGGTCTGCGCGTCCAGGAACGGGGCCAGCCGCTCGACGGGCGCCGCCGCCGCCGACACCCACCCCGCCAGTGCCATTCCGACGACGGCGACGACCACGCGAAATATGCTGCTCATCATCATCTCCAGCAAGACGACCGGCCCGACCCCTGACCCGAACTTCTGACCGCTCAGTGCCTACTTCGCCCACTTCGCTTCGATGCGCACGCCGGTCTTCTGACCGCGGTTCGCGTCGACGGGCGGGGCTTCTATCGTGAATCCGTCGGCGGTGCGCGCATACGCGAACGGGCGCCCGGTGATCGGGTCGACGGGGGCGGGAACGTCCGTCAGCCTGTCCAGGGACTCGGGCGCCTTGCCGTCGTGGGCGGCGGCGTACGCGCGCACGGCCTCGACGCACCGCAGTGCGGCCACCCGGCGGTCGGGCATCCGCCCGTTGACCACCGCGCGCGTCGCGGCGGGGAAGAAGACGGAGAGCGGGCCCCACTCGCGCCCGCCGTCGCGCTGGAGGCGGGCCTCCTGGGCAGCCAATCGCGGCAGGGCCTGCGGGAAGGGCAACGTCAGCGCGGCGGCGGTTTCGTGGCTGAAGCGGTCGTACTGCCCGACCCAGTACATTCCGAGCACCTGCGGGACCGACATTCGTTCCACGTCGGCCGGCGCGAGCTTGAGTTGGTCGATCGCGTACCGCTTGGCGGGCGGGTACTGCTGGGCGGCCATCAGCGCCATGGCGAAGTCCTCGGCGGTCGCCGCGTTGTGCGCGCCGGCCGCCTGGCCGGCGCGGGTGATCGAGGCCATCGACGCCCGCCACTGCTCGGCCGACAGGCGGCCGGCCCGCGCCTCGCGCATGAACGGGATCGTGAAGTGGACGCCGGCCCGCTCGGCCTCCCAGCACTTGGCCAGGTCGAACATCGGCGACGGCACCGTGCCCAGCGCCCAGTACAGGTTCGGCCCGCCCGGCATCTGCATCACGTCGGGCAGCGTGCGGATTCCGTGCTGGGCGACCGCGGCCCCGACCAGCACCTGAATCAAAAATGCGTCCGCGTCCAGGTGCCGGGCGAACGTGAACACTCGCCCGAGCAGTTCGACCGCTCCGGCCGCGTCGCCCTCGGCCGCCTTCAACCGCGCCGCCACCGCCGCCACCCGCGCCAGCGGCCGCGCGTCGTTCACGTACGGCAGGAGGGTGGCGAACCCCTCGGTGCGGAACGGCGGGTCGAAGTGGCAGCGGTCCCGCAGCGTGGCCAGCCGGAATTGGTCGAGCGCGGCCGCGTAGCGGTTGACGAGCTCGCGCGCCTTGTGCTTCGGGAAGGATTCGAGCGGCGCATCGAGGAGGGAGTCGATCAGGTCGGAATCGTCCGCCGGCCTGGGCGCGTCGACGGGCTTCGGATTGGCGGTGCCGGCTACCGCGTTCGCCCGCGCCTCGGTCATCTGCCGGGCCGCGGTCAGGTACAGCACCGCCGCGTTCCCCGGCTGCTGGTCCGCCACCTCGGGCAACATGCGGTACTTCAGCGCCGGCACGGGCAGCGCCGCGGGGCGGACGGTCAGGCGGATGACGTCGGTCATATCGGCGGCGGGCGGCGGCGGCGGTGCGTCGGCCGCGCGGGCGTTCGCCGCCGCGCCGCCGAAGAGGGCCACGGCCACGAGCGCGCGGAGCGTGCGCCGGACGCCGTTGTTCGTCGGGTTCGGGGTCATGTCCGATTTCCTTACAAAGGAGGTTTCGCGTCGAAATACTCGAGCCACCACGCCGGCCGGCGCGCCCTTGGTGCACCGCCGACACGGCCGCGCGCGACGTCGTCCGCGCCGCCGATCGTCACCACGGCACCGGGCCGGCCCGACGGCGCGCCGGCAGCCGGCCGAAGCACGTCCACGCCGCGCTCGACCACGCGGGCCCGCAGCGCGACGTAACTCTCGTCTGCGCGGTCCGAGTCCGGCGCTTCGACAACTCCCGCGACCGGGCCACCGAACAGGTCGGCCAGCACGCGCGCCGGCCACCCCGCCCGCGCGGGCGCGGCGCCGGTCAGTTGTTCCATCTCGATCGGGGGCGTCGGCACGGTCTCGCGCACCGCCACCTCGCGCACGACCACCCGTTCCACCACCCGCGGCTCCGGCCGAAGCAGCAGCGCCCCACCCAGCCCCACCGCTAGCGCCGCCGCGATCCCGCGCCACACCCACAACTGCCGACCGCTACTTCGAACGACCGGGCCCGCCAGTGCGCGCTCGACCCACGCGTCCGCCCCGCTCGGCGACGCCGGCCGCAGCGACGCCAGCGTCGCGGCCATTTCGCGCTCGGCGGCGGGCAGTTGGGCCTCGAGGTCGTCGGCGTTCAGTTCTTCGTTCGTCGGGTCGCGCACGTCGCCTCCATGTGCTCTCGGATCGTCGCCAGGCCGGTTCGGTAGCGCGAGTAAACGGTCGACGGCGGCTCGGCCACCAGCTCGGCGACCTCCGCCAGCGTGAGCCCGCCCCATACGCGCAGGACGATCACCTCGCGGTGCTCGCGCCCGAGCCGCGCCAGCGCCGCCTGGGCGTCGGCCGCGTCCAACAGGTCGCCGGGCCGCGCGTCGAACCACTCCGACCGGGCAGCCCGCATTTCCCGCGCCGACCGGCTCTGCCCGGCCCGCGTCACGTCGATCGCGGCGTTCCGCACCGTCGCGTACAGCCACGCCCGCACGTTCGCCGGCTCGGCGGACTGCGTCAGCAATTTCACGAACGCGTCTTGGACGACGTCTTCCGCGCCCGCCGCGCCCAGCCACTGCCGCGCGTACAGCATCAGCGCCCCTGCGTGGGCCTCGAAGTGCCGCCGGACTCGTCCCACGTCGACCAATGCGTTCGCCCTCGTGTGTTCCGGCCGTTCGGAGTCGCGCCACGCGGATTCTCACCCGTAGGACGGAGCGGGGAAGTATTTTTTCGAAGGGGAAACGGATTTATCTCGGAGACAAGGAGACAAGGGGAGGGGGAGACAAGGGGAATGGGAGAATCGGAAGTTTGGGAGAATTCGCGCGCGACCGTGGGCTTCCGCCCTCGGCTATCAACCCACGCGCGCGTTCCCGCTCCTTGTCCCCTTGTCTCCCCCTCTCCTTGTCTCCTCTGCCCCCCTACTTCCCGTTCAGCCGCGGCCCGTAGTACCGCACCACCTGCCCCACCAGATCGTCCCCGCATTCCGGGCAGCGCGTCGCGCACGCCCGCACGTCGTACCCGCACGCCATGCACCGCCCGCTCTCGAACTGCCGATCGGCCACCACCAGCCGCCCCTGCCGCCGCCACACCCGCGCGACCGCCACCATGACAACGACGCACGCCACCGCGACCACAACGCTCAGCACAGGCGAATCCTCCGCCACGACACCCCAATTATCGCGACGGCGGACCGCGCCGACCGCCGGTCGGGTCACGTCATCGACCCGCCGGCCCCGGTATTCTGCCCCGGCCGGGCAAAATCCACCAGTCTCCGCCGCGCCCGCAACGTGAGGGACGTTGCAGACGGATCAACGCGAGCCTACGACCGTCCGGATGACACGCAACCGCGGGCTTCCGCGACGGCCATCGATGATTGGCGGAACGATGTAATGGCGGGGCTGGGGCGCGACACGGGTTTGACGTACTGCCGGTACACTGTGGTGATGCCCGTTGCCCCCGCAACCCGCGCCGTGCCCGCCGCGGCCGCCGCACTGCTCGCCGACCTGGGCGCCATCCTCCCGCCCGATCGCCTGATCACCGACCCCGACGAGCTGTTCGTCTACGAGTCGGACGGGTTCACGATCGCCCACGCGCGGCCGGCCGCGGTGTGCTTCCCGATCACCACCGACGAGGTCGCGCGCGTCGTCACGACGCTCGTCAGGCACGACGCCCAAGTCGTCCCGCGCGGCTCGGGAACCGGCCTGGCGGGCGGGTGCGTCGCCTACGACCTGGGCGTCGTCGTCTCCGTCGCGCGCATGAACCGGGTCCTGGCGATCGACCTCGATAACCGCGTCGCCCACGTCGAGGCCGGGGTGAGGAACCTGGCGCTGTCGGATGCCGTGGCGCTCGAGGGTTCAGGGGTCAGGGTTCAGGGGTCGGCGGAGAAGGTGCCGCCGAAAACGTCGCCCGCCCGCGACCCGGAAGCCGCTGGCGCCGGCCTCGCCCGCCCCGCACTGGCAACCAGCAGTTCGCAACCCGCAACGCCGTATCATTTCGCCCCCGACCCCTCGTCCCAGCGCGCGTCCACCATCGGCGGGAACGCCTCCACCAACGCCGGCGGCATCCACACCCTTAAGGACTTCGTCACGTCCAACCATGTCCTCGGGTTCGAGATGGTGTTGGCCGACGGCTCGGTGATCGAGGTCGGCGCCACGGACGGATGCTACGAATCCGGCCCGTTCGACCTGCCCGGGCTGATCTGCGGGCACGAGGGCACGCTCGGCATCATCACCCGCCTGTGGGTGCGCCTGGTCCCCAAGGCCACGAGCTTCCGCACCGCCGTCGCGGTCTTCGCGTCGTCCGCCGACGCGTGCAACGCCGTCTCCGAGGTGATCGCCGCCGGCGTGCTGCCCGCGGCGATGGAGATGATGGACGGGACGATGATCCGCATCGTCGAGGACGCGTTCCACTTCGGCTTTCCGCCCACGGCCCAGGCACTGGTGCTCATCGAGATCGACGGCATCGACGCGCTGCTGGACGAACAACTCGACGACGTGATCGCGATCTGCACGAAGCACCACGCGACCAGCGTCGAGAAGTCTTCGGACCCGGCGAGGCGGGCCGCGCTGTGGAAGGCCCGCAAGGGCGCGTTCGGCGCGATCGGGCGGGTCAGCCACTCCTACTGCACCCAGGACGCCTGCGTCCCCCGCTCCACGCTCGCGCAAGTGCTGGAACGAATCGACCGGATCGGCAAAGAGCACGGCATCGCGATCACCAACGTCTTCCACGCCGGCGACGGGAACGTGCACCCGATCTTCATGTACGACGAGCGCGACCCGGCCGCGGTGGCCAACGTCATGCGCGCCGCCGAGCGCGTCCTGCAATACTGCATCGACGTCGGCGGCACGACGACCGGCGAGCACGGCGTGGGCGTCGAAAAACTCCACCTCATGCCGTACCAGTTCGACCGCCCGACGATGGCGATGTTCGACCGGGTCAAACGCGCGTTCGACCCGGACGAGCGGATCAACGCCGGGAAACTCCTCCCGAGCGACAAGGTGAAGATTTCACTTGTTTCACCGGGAAGGCAAAGCCCCCAGTAGGGTGGGCACTGCCCACCGTTCGCGCGACCGGCGCTCGCCTCAAGAAAAGGGAGCCCAGCGACTTGTCGCGGGACGGAGACCAAGACGCGCTCGCTTCTTCAATCTCACCCTCTGCTTACGCGCGTCGTACGACCCTTCGACTCCGTCCCGCGACAAGTCGCTGGGCTCTCTCAGAAGGATTACCCGAACGCCGCGCGCAGCACCCCAAGCGATTTCGGGAGCGCCACCCGCCAATCCTCCTTCCCCTCGAACTCCAGCGACACGTACCCCTTGAACCCGACCTTGCGCAGGATGCCCGCGATCCGCGCGTAATCCAGATCGAGCGTGTACCACAGCCCGCCGCCGTAGTACGTCTTGGCCTGCACGTACACGGTCTTCGGCGCCAGCTTCTCGAGCCGGGCGTACGGGTCTTCCAGAAAGTTCCCCGTGTCCATCAGCACCTGTAGCCAGGGCGAATTCACCGCGTCGACGATCCGCAGCACGCCCTCGGGCGTCAGGCCCAGGCCCCAGTGGTTTTCCAGCGCCAGCAGCACGCCGCACTCCTCGGCCTTCTTTAAGCACTGGCCGATCGAGTCGACGACCCACTTATAGGCCTCCTCGTCGTTCTCATACCCCGGCAGGCGCGGCTCGACGCCGCGGTCCTTCATGAGTTGGTTGAAGTCTTTGGTCGTGCCCCACCCGCCGGTGTTCAGGCGCATGGTCGGGATGCCCAGCTTGTACGCCAGCTCGATGCACTTGATCGTGTGGTCGATGTTCCGCTTCCGCACGTCGGCGTCCGGCGACACGAACCCCTGGTGGATCGAGAAGCCGCACAAGTCGATGCCCTCGACGATCGCCGCCCGCTTGATCGACTGGAGGTAGGCGTTGTCCTCCGACGTCATCTGGCGGTGGAGGATCTCGACGCCGTCGAACCCCATCGCGCCCGCCTGCCGCACGCACTCGTCGATCGGCAGCTTCTGGTCCTTCATGAACCGCCAGAAGGAGTAGGTGGAGACGGCGATGCGGTTGCGGCGCGGGGCGGCGGGCTTGTCTTCGGCAACCGCGGGACGAACGAGCGTCGCGCCGAGCACGGCTGCGGCGCCGCCGAGGAGGAGATCGCGTCGGGTGGTCATGATGCAGATTGTCGCACGTCCGCGTCCGTCCCGCGACACCAGTCGCTGGGCCCTTGCCGTGTGATACGATGCGCTCGTGACCCACCCCGCGACCGAGATAGCGCCCGACGACCTCGCCTGCTCCGCCTGCGGTTACGACCTCCGCGGCCTGCCCGGGGACGGTCGGTGCCCGGAGTGCGGCCAGGACGTCCAGACGTCCGTCGAAGCCGCCCGCGCCTTCGCGCTCCGCGCCGGCGCCCGGTGGCTCGTCAAGATGCGCACGGGCGGCATCCTCCTCTTCCTGGCGCTCGTCGCGTCGCAGCTCCCGGCGACCGAGTTCCGCACGCGCAACCGAAACATCGGCCCCGACGACCTCGCCGGCGTCGTCAACTTCCTGATCCCCGCCGTGCTGGCCGGCGTCGCGATCTGGCTCCTCACCACCCGCATCCCCGGCGAGCGCGGCCCGCTTACCACCCCCGGCCTGACGCGGCTCACGCTGGGCGCGTGGGCGATCGTCCTGATCGCGTCCTGCGTGTTCGTGCTCGCCGTCGGCCCGATCACCTCGCGCGTCGTGAGCCGAAGGTGGTTCCCGTGGCTGCCGCTCGTCATCGTCCTCCGCCTGTTCCTCGCGCCGCTCCTGGGCCTGTTCCTCTACGCCCGCCTCGGGTCGGTCTTCGCGCGCACCGGCCACCGCGCGTTCGCCTGCATCGCGTGGGTGACGGGCGCGGTCTTGACCGCCGCCGCGCTCCTTACCCTGTTCGGCCACTTCTCGCACCTCTTCGCCGAAGCCACGCCCGCCGTCGGCAGCCGGGGCTGGGCGTGGACCGTGATCCGCCACGTCGTCGCGGGCGAGTGGGACGTCGCCGAGTGGTTCCCCAACTCGTACATCGCCGAGGACTCCGAGGCCCACCTTTACCTGCCCGCCGCCATCGCCCCGATCTTCGTCGCGGGCGCGCTGGTCGCGATCAACGTCCGCTTCTGGGTTTGGCGCGCGCCGATCCGGGTGCGACAATCCGTGCGCGGGGGCCGGGGCGGGGCCGTTCCGCGTTAGTCGGCTCGGCCGCTCGGGTCGCCGTCACGTCTGTCAGCGGAGCGATTCATGCCGATGGTCTGTACCCCAGCGCCGTACCGCTCGCTCGTCACCCTGATCGCGCTCGCCGCCCTCCCGGCTCTCGCCGGGGCGCAGTCGCCCAAGGCCCCGGTCGACGCCAACCGCCTCACGTACCTCGATTCCGACTCCCCGTACTACCCCCACCGCACGTTCCCCAGGCTCACCACGCCCCAATGGGTCGGCGAGCCCGGCGTCGACGCGGTCGTCATCCTCGCGATCGACGACATGCGCGATCATCGGCCATACGAGGCGTACCTGCGGCCGATCCTCGACCGCCTCAAGCAGATCGATGGCCGGGCGCCGGTGTCGATCATGACGTGCAAGATCGACCCGGCCACTCCGCTGCTCCAGCAGTGGCTCAAGGAGGGCGTGTCGATCGAGGCCCACACGTTCGACCACCCGTGCCCGATCCTCGGCGGGAAGTTCAACCACGGGCCCGGCGTCAAACCGCCCGCCCCCGACCCCAAGCTCGACGCCTTCGCGCTCGCCAAGTCGACCTATGACCGCTGCGTCGACCAGCTCTTCTCGATCCCGAACTCCGCGCCCGTCGCGTTTCGCACGCCCTGCTGCGACTCGCGCAACACGGTCAGCCCGCGGCTGTTCGCCGAGATCATGAACAAGACGACAGACGCGGGCCGGTTCCTCAAGGCCGACTCGTCCGTCTTCAACATCACCACCGGCAACGACCCCGAGCTCCCGCGCGAGATCCGCTTCGACCCCGACGGCCGCGAGCGCTTCCGCAAGTACCTCCCGTTCGAAAACTTCGTCAACACGATCGAAGACTACCCCTACCCGTACGTCGTCCAGAAGGGCATCTGGGAGTTCCCCTGCGCCGTCCCGAGCGACTGGCAGGCCCAGAACCTCCACAAGCCGGCCAACCCGAAGACGACGGAAGACTGGAGGCGCCAACTCGACGCCACCGTGATCAAGAGGGGCGTCATGACGACGGTCTTCCACCCCTACGCGTGGAGCACGCCCGCCCAGCACGTGGAGTTGATCGACTACGCGCACAAGACGTACGGCAAGCGGGTGAAGTTCCTGACGTTCAAGGAGGCGGTGGAGCGGCTGGAGAAGAACCTGCTGCTCGGGCAAGGGCTGCGCGACAAGGACGGCAACGACAATGGCGTGCGGCTGCTCGATGTCGACAACGACGGGTTCATGGACGTCGTCCTCGGGAACGGAAAAGTGTCGGTCACGCGCAACTGGTCACCGGCCAGCAATCGCTTCGACGACGTCCTGTTCCCCGCCGCCAACGACCGCCTGGACCTGACCCGCCAGTCGATCCGCTTCGGCGTCATCGACCCGTCCGGCGCGGCCGCGTTCATGACGAACAATGAGAACGTGGGGTACTACCTCACGTTCCGCGCCGGGCGGTGGGAGCACTGGGACCACCTGGGTGGCCTGTTCGCGCGCCCGACCGTCGCCGGTAAAGACACCGGCCTCCGTTTCGTTGATCTGGATGGCGACGGTACGTGTGAAGTGGTGGCGGGCATCATCGCCCCCCACGGCATGGGGAACGAGCACTCCGAGGTCTGGGGCCTCGACCGGAATGCCGGCCGCTGGGTCCGCCGTCCGTACAAGTTGCCCGCCGGTACCGGCATCCTCGACCTCGCCCCCGGCGGAGCCCTGCGGCTTGTCGACATCGACGAGGACGGCTGCTTCGACGCCATCTTCTCGGACGCGGATCGCTCGTCCATTCACCTCTTCGACCCGCGCGACGGCGGCTGGACGCGCGAGATCCACTCAGCCCGGCGCACGGACACGAACCCGAACGACCCGAAATCCCTCCCGCTCGCTCCCGTCACCTGGCGCGGCTCCAACAACGGCTTCTTCGTCCACTCCCGCGCCCTGATCTGGCAGAACGAGCACACCGCCGCCCTCCCCAATCTGATCGACCGCCGGCCCTTCAACGACCTGCTCAAAGGCCTGCAACCCGGCCCCAAGTCGCCTAAGGCCTCCCTCGACTGCATCCGCGTCGCCCCCGGCTACAAGGTCCAACTCGTCGCGGCCGAGCCGCTCGTCGCCGACCCGATCGCGTTCGCCTTCGCGCCGACCGGCCAGCTCTTCGTCGTCGAGATGGGCGACTACCCGCTCGGTCCGGACGGCAAGGGCGGGGGCCGCGGCCAGCCCGGCGGGCGCGTCAAGCTGTTGACTGACAAGGACGGTGACGGGGTCTTCGACGTTGCGACGACGTTCCTCGACAAGCTCGGCTTCCCGACGTCGGTGCTCCCGTGGCGGGATGGCGTCCTCGTCGCCGCCGCCCCCGACATCCTGTTCGCCCGCGACACCAACAACGACGGCGTCGCCGACGAGACCCGCGTCGTCCTCACCGGCTTCAAGGAGGGCAACCAGCAGCACCGCGTCGCCTCCCTCTCGTTCGGCCTCGACGGCTACGTCTACGCCTCCAACGGCGACTCCGGCGGCAAGGTCACCTCCCCGCTCAAGCCCGCCCAGCCCGCCCTCGACATCTCCGGCCGCGACTTCCGCTTCAACCCCGACACGGGCGAAGTCCAGACCGTCAGCGGCATGTCCCAGTTCGGCCGGGCTCGCACCGACTACGGCGACTGGCTCGGCTGCAACAACTCCAACCCCATCTGGCACTTCCCCCTCGACGAGCAAATGCTCCGCCGAAACCCGCACGTCGCCACGCCGCCGGCGCTGCTCAAAACCGACGTGCCCGAGCGGCCGGGCGCGGCCCCGGTCTTCCCGATCAGTCGGACGCTGACGCGGTTCAATGACTTCCACACGGCCAACGCGTTCACCAGCGCGTGTTCGGTGCACGTGTATCGGGATTCGCTGCTGTTCGGCACGGCCGACGCTCCGGACGCCTCGCAAGTCGACGGG
This sequence comes from Tepidisphaeraceae bacterium, assembly GCA_035627895.1. Lineage (GTDB taxonomy): Bacteria > Planctomycetota > Phycisphaerae > Tepidisphaerales > Tepidisphaeraceae > DASPKW01. Next base: position 13,983 of record DASPKW010000228.1, read on the forward strand.
CAATGGCAGATCGCGATCGCGGCCAACGCGGAACCGCAGTCGCTCAAGGCTACGGCCCGAACCGTGAACCCCGGCGACCAACTCTCGATCGAGTACATCGACCGCGCCGGGGTCACGTTCTCAAAACGCCTGCGCGTGCGTGCCGATCGAACGCTGATGGTTCCAATTCTCGGCGACATGCACGCCGCGGGACTCACCGGCCCGGAACTCATTCGCGAGATTCGCCGCTGGTGGACGACAATGCGGGTCGATCCTGCGCAGGAGGCGATCCGCCTCACCCTCCTTACGCCCGGCGCGCCAGGCGATTTTGAACAGGTGTTCGTCGCGGAACCTGTCCACAACCTGGTCCATCGCCAGGTGATGGTCCCCTCCGGCGCGACGTTCCGCTCGGCCCGCGCCGCCACCGAGCAATCCAGCGAGTTCCTCGCGTCCACCGACAACTGGTTCCGCCCGACCACCGTCGCCACCGGCCCCGACGGCGCCCTGTACGTCGCCGACATGTACCGCCACGTGATCGAACACCCACATTGGATCCCGAAGGACTGGCAGGCCAAACTGAACCTGCGCGCCGGCGAGACGATGGGCCGGATCTACCGCATCCTGCCGGCCGAAGCCCCCGACACCCTCCACGGCTTCACCCCGCCCGCAATGGCGCCCGGAGTCCGGTCCACCGACCTGCTCGCCGGTCCGCCCGAGGCTCCGCTCCTGCGACTCGATACCCTCCCGAACGAACGGCTCGTCAAGCTCCTCGCCTCGCCCAACGGCCCCACGCGCGATCTGGCCCACTTCATGCTGCGCTGGCGCGACGACTGGCAGATCGCAGACCTCCTTCGCCCTCTCCTGGTTTCTGACGACGCGCTTACCGAGATCCACGCCTTCCACCTACTCGTTTCCCTCCGAAAGTTCGACGCCGAAGCGCTGGACAAATACCTGGAGCTCGGAGCGCACGCCGAGACGGTCTCACACTTGCTCCGGATGGCCGTCCCGCACGTGGCCAAATCCGACCGGCTGAATCAGTCAATGACCTCCATCCGGGCTGCGGATTCGCGGATGGCAATCGAACTGGCGTACTCGTTGGCACACGTCGACTCTCCCGGCGCACCCGTGAGACTGGCCCAACTCGCGACAGCCCAGCCCGCCGACCCCCACGTCATCGCCGCCGTCCTCTCCTCCTTGCACGAGAAGAACGTCGCCCCCGTCGCCGCCGAGATGCTCAATCTCGCCAAGGACGCCCCGCCGCCGCCCGAGTTCCTCGCCGGCGTGATCAAGACCGCCCTGGGCACGAAACAGCCCGCCGCGGTTGCGTCTTGCCTGACCGCGCTCACTACCACCACCGACGACCGCGAGACATACCGGCCGTGGCAGTTCCGCACGCTCGCAGACCTGCTCGATGCGCTCGCCCTGGCCAGGACGCCGCTCGAGAAGCTCGCCGAGACCGACCCTCAACTGCTGGCCGCCGCCCGGCGCGTGCCGCAGGTCCTGGCGACGGCCCGCAAACTCGCGACGGACGAGCGGGCGATCATCGGGGAGCGCGCCGCCGCCCTCACCCTCCTCGGCCGCGAGACGGCCCATGCCCCCGCCGACGCCGCCGTGTTCGACAAGCTCCTCTCGCCTGCCGCGGCCCCGGAGATGCAGGCCGCCGCCGTCGCCGCCCTCGCCCGCCGCGGGCAGGCCGACGTGCCCGCCCGCCTGCTCGCGCACTGGCGGTCCTTCTCGCCGGCGTTGCGGAACACGGTCGTAGATTCCTTGGCCGCCCGGCGCGAGTGGACAGACGCGCTCCTAACCGCGGTCGAGAAGGGTGAGGTGAAGCCCGCCGACATCGACCCCGCCCGCCGGCAGCGCCTGACGCAGTCCGGCCCCGGCAACCTCCGTGCCCGCGCCGCCAAGCTCCTGGCCGGCACGACCAACCCCGACCGCCAGAAGGTCATCGACGTCTACCAGCCGGCCCTCACGCTCGCCGGCGACCTCGCCCGCGGCAAAGACCTCTTCGCCAAGTCCTGCGCCACCTGCCACCGCCTCGGCGGCAGCGGCCACGCCGTCGGCCCCGACCTCGCCTCGGTCGGCGACAAGTCCCCCGAAGGGCTGCTGACCGCCATCCTCGACCCCAACCGCGTCGTCGAATCGCGCTACGCCAACTACATCGCCCAGACCGCCGCCGACGAGCAGACCCACACCGGCCTGCTCACCGCCGAAACTGCGAACTCCATCACCCTCCTCGGCCCCGAGGCCCAGGCCGTCACGATCCTCCGCTCCGACCTCAAAGACCTCCGCTCCTCCAACTCCTCCCTCATGCCCGACGGCATGGAACTGACCCTCAAACCCCAGGACCTGGCCGACCTGATCGCCTACGTGCGCGCCGCGAAATAGACCCGGTCTACCCAGCCGCGCCCTCCCTCTCCCAGCCGCCCCGACCCGCTTGGTTCACGTCATCGGCGCCTTCGCGGCCGGGAGAGGGCGGGGGTGAGGGGCGAACACCAAACGGCGCCCGGTCGCGCGTCCAGCCCGCCGGTCGACCGCCAGCCCGTCCCCCCGTACGATTCGGTGAACTAAACCGCCGCGTCTGTCGAAATATGTTCGTACGGCGCGTCTCTTACCGCGACACGCGCGCGCCCCTGACGCCCGAACGGAGGTTGGCCGCCCCTTGATCCGAAACGCGACGATCCACGACGTCCCCCGCATCTCCGACATCATCAATTCCCACGCCGAGCTCGGGAAGATGCTGTTCAAGAGCTACGCGCAGCTGTTCGAGGCCATCCGCGACTTCGCCGTCTACGTCGACGACGCCTCGGGCGAGGTCCTCGGGTGCGTCGCGCTTTCGGTCATCTGGGCCGACCTGACCGAGGTCCGCTCGCTCGCCGTCGACGACAAGGCCCGCGGCAAGGGCATCGGCTCGCAGCTCGTCCGCTGGTGCGTCGACGAGGCCCGCCGGCTCGGCATCCGCAAATTGATGTCGCTGACGTACGAGGAGCGCTTCTTCGCCAAGCTCGGGTTCGTCGTCGTCCAGAAGGAGACGCTCCCCCTGAAGGTCTGGAGCGACTGTGTCCGCTGCCCGAAAAACCTGAACTGCGACGAGATCGCGATGGTGCGGGAGCTGGCGGACGTCCCGGTGCCCGAACTGCCGGACGCGACGCCCACGCCCCGCGGGGTGAGCATCCCGGTGCTGAAGTGGGAAGACTGAAGCTCCTCGCGAGTTGCGTCCCCCACCGTCATCCCGAGGTACTCCGAGGGATCTGGCCCCGAACGGCGAGGCCCGTTGACGTTGGCGATCGCCACGAACGCCGCCGCCCCAGTCGATCAGGCCCCGACGCGCCGGCCAGATTCCTTGGAGTACCTCGGAATGACAGGTCGGACGCGGTCGCGCGAAAGGCGGGTCCGTGTGCACCGGCTAGATCCTTCGCTGCGCTCAGGATGACGGCGTGGCCGTCACTTCTCCCCCGGCCCCAGCGTCACCACCGTCATCGGGTCGAACCGGTACTTCTCCAGCAGTTCCTTGATCGACCCCGGCGTGACCGCCATCAGCGTGGCCATGTCCTTTTCGAGCGAGCGGTACTCCTTGTTGTACAGCCACTGGTTGCCCAGCGCTCGCATCCGCCCCAGCGGGCTCTCGCCCGACAGAATCAGGCTCGACGCGATCTTGTTCTTCGCCCGCTCGACCTCGTCGTCCGCCAGGTCCTCCTTCACCCGCGCCAGTTCCTTCAGCGCGACGTCCAGGCACTGCCCGGTCTTGTCCGGGTCGTTCACCAGCGACACGTAAAAGCTCCCGCAGAGGTCGTGCGGGTAAAACCCGAAGTCGGCGTCCTCCGCCATCGCGTTATCGACCAGCGCCCAGTAGAACCGCGACCCGTCCGAGTCGCCGACCACGTCCGCCAGCACCCGCGCCGCGAACCGCTCGTCCGACTGCGCGCTGGGCCCCGGGGTCATCGCCATCGTGTACGCCCGGTTCAGCTTGGCGTCCGCCATCGCGATCCGCTCGCTCTTGTACACCGGGTCCGGCTGCACGCGCGGCGCGTTCACCCGCGGCCAGTGCCCCATGTACTTTTCCGCCAGCCGAACGACCTCGTCGAACTCCAGCCGCCCGCTGGCGACCATGACCATGTTCCCCGGCCCGTACCGCCGCGCGAAATACCCCGCCATCTCGTCCCGCTCCAGGCGGATGATCGAGTCGGCCGACCCCAGCACGCTCATCGCCAGCGGGTGCTGCCCGAAGTGCGCCTCCATCACCTTCTCGTAGAGCCGGTGCCCGGGGTCGTCGAGGTACATCGCGATCTCCTCGAGGATGACCTTCTTCTCGGTCGTGAAGTCCTCGATGCGGATCGCCGGCCGGAGCAGGTGGGCCAGATGCTCCACCGCCCGCTCGGTAAACTCCGGCAGGACGTTCGCGTAGTACGCCGTCATCTCCTGGCTTGTGAACGCGTTATACCGGGCCCCGATCTCGTCGAAGATCCGGTTGACGTCCTCCCACGTGTACTTGTCCGACCCCTTGAACATCATGTGCTCTAGGAAGTGGGACACGCCGTTGAGCTTGGGCTCCTCGTCCCGCGCGCCGGTCTTCACGTACAGGCCGAGCGCGGTCGAGTGCGAATCCGGATTCTCCTCGGAAATGATGTCGAGGCCGTTGGCGAGCTGGTGGTGGCGGAAGGAGAGGGGCATAAGCGCGGTGTCAGAAGGCCAATGTCAAATGTCAAAAGTGCGGACGGGGGATTATAGGGGCGCGAGGCGCGCAGGAGAAACGCTCCCTCGCGCGGGATCGTCGGGACTCACCACGGAGACACGGAGGCACAGAGAAGGCGTTTCACGAATGAACACGAATGATGCGCTCTCATTCGTGCCCATTCGTGTTCATTCGTGAACTCTCTTCTTCCTCGCCGTGTCTCCGTGCCTCCGTGGTGGACTCTTCCGATTAGGCGCGTCGCGAGCCCGACAGCAGCGCCGTCGCCAGCACGCCCACCCCGAGCACGATCCCCGCGCTGATCCACGGGTGCAGGGACGCCTTCGTGTAGACGCTCGTCTCGCGCACCATCCCCTCGTAATCCCCGCGCTCGGACAGGTCCTCCGACGGCGCGAACAGCGCATCGTGCCGCCCGCGGGCCTCGGGCGCGTCCGACTCCTTCTGCTGGGCCTCGAACAGCGCCCGCTCCATGTACACGTCGGTCGCGCGCGGCGCGTGGTGCCCGAGGGCCGACACCATCTTCCCCGCCGACCCGACGAACACATCCCGCTCCGCGTGCTCGCAGCAGTAGACGATCGTCCGGGCGACCACGTCCGGCGCGTACACCGGCGCCGGCACCTCGGCCTGGTTCGGCATGTAATTCTTCGCGTGCCGCGTGAACGGCGTATTGATCGAGCTCGGCTTGATCAGCGTCACCGAGATCGGCGCCCCTTCCTCTTCGAGCTCCATCCGCAGCGCGTCCGTAAACCCCTTCACGGCGTGCTTGCTCGCCGAGTACATTCCCTGCACCGGGATCGCCCGGTCCGACAGCGCCGAGCCGATGTTGATGATCGCCCCCCCGCCCCGGCCCTTCAGGTACCCGACCGCCGTCAGTGACCCGTTGACCAGCCCCCAGAAGTTCGTCTGGAACAGCCGGTGATGGTCCTCAGACGGCACGTGCGTCAGGCGCCCGAAGATCGAGATGCCGGCGTTGTTGATCCACGTGTCGAACCCGCCGAACCGCGTGACGGCCGCCTCGGCCACGCGCCGCACGTCGTCCTGGTCGCCGACGTCCGCCACGACCGCCAGCGCCTCGTGGCCGGCGTTGTTGAGCTCTTCTTCCAGGTGACGCAGCGCCTGCTCCGACCGCGCCACCAGGACGAGTTTCGCCCCGCGCTGCGCCGCCAACCGCGCCGTCACCAACCCGATCCCGCTCGACGCCCCGGTGATCACGACGACCTGCTCGCTCAGCGGCTTGAGACGGACGGGCATGTTAATCGCTCCTTTCTCGGGGTCGACAGGCCTGACCCTCCCATCATGTTGGCGGGCGGCCAAACGTGGAAGGCAGAATCTGCCGTGTCCGCGGACGATATGGCTGAGCTGAAAGACAGCGAAAAGTGGACGGCCGGCCGTGCTCAGCGGGTGGCGAGTTCGATGACCGGCGCGGGCGGCAGGCGCCGCCCGTCCCGTGCACCCGCGGCCCCGTTTTACCGACCCGCCCAAGCCGCCCAGACCCACGCTCCGATCAGCACGGCCTCGGCGACCGCGTCGGCGAGGTAGATCCGGGCGATCGTCCCGCGCGCGACGTAGACGACGTCCGCGGCGCCCAGCGCGGCCGCCGAGCCGATCGCCAGCGTCAGTAACTCGGGCGACGGGTTGGCGCCGCCGCGCAGCGCGCCGGTGGTGATCGACGCGCCCACCGCCGAGATCAGCGCCCCCAGCGTTCGCACGAGCCAGACGTCGCGCTTCGGTCCCGTCACGGCCATGAAGCTCCGCACGTGCACGATCGGCCAGACGCCGGTCAGCACGAAGTAACCGGCCTGCGCCCACGCGACGTATTGCCATTCGGCCATGGCGGCCTCCGCACCACGCGGCGTCCTACGCGCGCGCCGCCCGCACGCCCGCGACCCACGCCACCCCGTACAACCCCACCCCGATCCACCAGCTCGCCGAGATCCCGAAGCTCATCGCCAGCACGACCGCCAGCACGCTCGCGATCACGCTCATCGCGCCGTTCACGCCCCACAGCCAGGCCGCCAGGTCGCCCCCGCCGCGGGCCGCCGCCACCTTCATCCCCAGCGGGAAGCACATCCCCATCAGCACGCCCGCCGGCATCAGCAGCAGCAGCGCCGCCGCGATCCGCACGGCCGTCCCCGACGCCACGTTCCCCGCGATCACCGCCGGCGTCATCAGCCCGGTGATGATCAGGATCAGCACGAGCCACCCGACCCGCACGAGGATCGCCGATCGCAGTTTGGCCGCGTCGCCCTCCACCGTTCGCGTCAGGAAACTACCGATCCCCCCGCTGATCAGCACCGCGAACAGCACCACGCTCAGCGAGTACGTCGGGTGACCCAGCAGGATGATCAGCCGCTGCATCTGCGCGATCTCCACCAGGATGAACGCGAGCCCGATGCACACGAAGAACAGACTGAGCCACTTGCTCTCGACCATCACGCGCGGGCCCGCCTTAATCAGCACCGGCAGGACGACCAGCACGCCCGTCAGTACGATCGTGAACACGAGCAGCCCGGCCACGACCTTCACCGCGCGCAAATTCACGTCCAGCCCGTGCTTCTCCTCGTCGCCGCGCCCCAGCCAACTCCCCGGCGCGAACGCGTCACCCATCCGCGTCATGTTGAAGAAGAACGGCTTGTCGTCGGTCGGCGGGCTGATGTCGATCGGGAAGGCCTTGGCCGCCTCCCGCACGTCCGCCGCCCCTGCGATGGTCTCGAGGTCCTTCGACGCCGCCACCCGCGGCGACAGCACCACGTCGAACCCCATCTCCTTCGCCCGCGCCTCCAGCAGGTCCAGGTCCGCGTCCGTGAACGCCGACCGGCAGACGATCGTGTTCGCCACCTCGGCCGGCAAATCCACGCTCCGCTGCTCCTGCCGCCGCTTCACGATCACCACGTGCTTGCGCGGGTCCGTCACGCCCATCTCGCGCAAGCTCTGGTTCGCCAGCGCCACGATCCGCAGCGTCTCGCCCGGCTTGTCCGGGTGATACCACCGCGAGACCGTCAGCACGCCCCGGTCGCTCAGCTTGTCGAAAAACGTCCGCCACGCCTCGGTCGTGTAAAGCGTGTTCTCGCTGAGCACGAACGCCCCCGCCGCCGTCGCCGCCCACGTGTCGATCAGCGAAATCTGGATGACGTCCACCTTGTTCGGCATCCGCGTGATGAAGCTCCGCGCCTCGTCGTTGAACACGCGCAAATTCGGGATCCGGTGCAGCTGCCCCGCGAAGTCGCCGAACACGCGCCGCGTCGCCATGACGATCGCCGAGTTGATCTCGACCCCCGTCACGCTCTTCTGGTCGAACACGAGCGCCGACAGCAGATCGCGCCCCCCGCCCGCCCCGATCACCAGCACGTCGGCGTTGGGCCGCAGGAAGTGCGCGAAGTTCGTCACGTCGTACTTCAAGTACCCCACCTGCTCCCGCGCCGCCTCGACCGCCTCCCTGACCGCCTGCGCCCGCAAATCGGCCGCCTGCTTTCGCATCGGCTCGATCTTCGCGAGGTGTTCCTGTTCCCCCGCCGCGTTCCCCGCCTTGCGCGCCTCGGCCGCCCGGTCCTCGTGCCAGAGCGCGTTGGTCTCCCACGCCTGCGCCACGTCCAGCGTCGCCAGCGCCTTGTCCGGCTTGAACTCCGTGATGTACGTGCCCGCGCCCGAGTCGATCGTCACCGCCAGCTCGCGCACCCACTCCTGCCCGCCGTCGTCGTTCTCCCCCAGCCCGCGCCGCTCGCGCGCGGCCTTCAGCACCGGGTCCGTCTTGTACCGGTCGCTCATCCCCCACCCGCTCGGCGCGCCGATCAAATGCCAGTAGCTCTCCTTCCGCACCTGGATCCGCGAGTGCGCGTTCCACTGCTCGAACAGCGGGATCGGTTGGTCGGCCTTCAGTCCGTTCCAGATCCGCACGAGCGGCCGCGCCGACACGCCCCGCCCCTGCATCGCCATCGCCGTCGTCCGCGCCGGGTCCTCGAGCCGCGCCTGCCCCTCCTGGTACACGCGCATCCCGTTGTACCCCGCCAGCCCCCACGTGCCCAGCGCCAGCACCGCCCCGAGCCCGACCGTCATCCGGCGCCCCGAGCCCAGCGCGCAGCACAGCCCGCCCGTCGTCGCGATCGCCGCCGCGACCAGCACGGCCGTCGGCCCGTCCGTCAACCGCAGCGCGACGATGAACCCCAGGCACCCCACCGCCGCGCCGGCGAGGTCGGCCGCGTACAGCCGGCTCACCTGCTTGCTGAACTTCGTCAGCGCCAAACAGATCGCCACCCCGCTGAACACGAACGGGATCATGATCAGCAGGTACGTCCAGAACAGGTCCCACGCCCCCACCATCTCCGGCCGCCCGATCTTCTCGCTCGCGAACTTCGTATTGAGATGAAGGACGAACGACCCGACGAGCGTGACGCCCATCCACAGCGCGTTCCCCGCCATCTGCCGCCGCGCCCGCTCCGGCCGGAATACGCCCGGCAGCATGTAGACGATCACCGCCCCCAGCGTCATCCCGAACAGCGCCACCGACACCGCGACGAACGCGAAGTGGTAGTACATCGTGACGCTGAAGATCCGCGTCAGCAGCACCTCGTACATCAGCGTCGCCAGCGCGATGAGGAACAGGCCAAGATAC
>DASPKW010000229.1:0-7105 GCA_035627895.1 Tepidisphaeraceae bacterium
CGGGCCGTCCTGCTCGGGCAGGCCGTCGTTGCCGTCGGCGTCCTGGTCGTCGCGCTGACGCGCCCGGCCGAGCCGACGACCGTCGCAACCCCGGGCGGCATCGGCAATCGAACCACCTCGAGCGTCGCCGGCGCACCGTCCACCGGCGTACGCGTCACCGCCTCCGCGGCCGCCAACTCCGCACAATCCGCGCGCCCCGTCAACGACGCCGGCGCCGACCGCGACCCGTTCGAACTCCCGTACCGCTCCGGCGCGGACGAGCCGGACCCCGAGCCGCGCAAGACGCCCGAAGAGCCGCCCAAGCAAGCCGAAGCCCCGCCGCGCCTCCTCTCGACCACCGGCGACGGCGTCGGCGGCCCCTCTACGAGTCACGCGACCGCCAGCACCGGCGGCAGCACCTACGCCGGCCTTCCGCCCGTCGCCCGCGCGCCGTGGACGCCCGCGCCGATCGCCCTCAACGAGCCGCGCCCGCTCGCGGCGCCGCCGACGTCGTACCGCCCCGTCGCGGTCCTCGGAACGTCTGCCCGCGCCCCGCGTCCCGCCACCTCCCGAGATGACGACGACGACCGCCGGCGTCGCCCGACGGCGAATGGCGAGCGCCCGCCTACCCCGCAGTCATCCGACGCCGCCGACTTCCTCGCCTTCTGCCGCAAACCACTCGCGCCCATGCCGGGCGACCGGCGGCGCGCCGAACTCGTCCACGCGGATGGCCCCGACACCGCGCCGCCGGTCTTCGGCTACGTCACGCCCCCGTCGCCCGATGCCGTCCCCGACGACTGGCTGCCCGGCCATCCCTCCGACGGCGGCGGCCCGCATCACGTGCGTCACGGCGGAAAACACGCCAAGCCCGCGTACGCGATCGCGATCCGCGACGGCCACGGTCGCGGCGCCGTCGTGATCCGCGACTTCGATTCCCCCTTCGACCCGGGCGACTTCGACCCCAGCGACTGCTTCAACCCTGCCGCGATCGCCGCGGGGCTGATCGACCCGACGTCGGCGGGCGGCAACCGACTCATCGGCGGCCGCCGCGCCCGCCGCGCCGACCGCGTCTCAAGTTTCGCGAACGCGATCATCGCCCACCCCGCCGCGGCCCGCCCGCTCACGAACGACGACGACGCGGCGGACGTCCTCACGCCGATCGCCGTCGCCGCGCCGGTCGTGTTCGACCCGCCGGCGCTCGCGCTCCCGATCGTGTCCCTCGATACGTCGGGCGCGGTCGCACCCGCCGCCACGCCCGAACCCGGGACAGCGCTCGGGCTCGTCGCCGGTGCGTATCTCCTGCTCCGACGACGGCAATTCCGCGCCCGACCCCCGCTTGCGGGTTAGCGGGCCATCCCACCCACGAAACCGAGAGCCCGCAGCTTCACGGGCGTGCGTCCGCCGGCGGCGCCGGCCCCGCTAACCCGCAAGCGGGTGTGCCGCGCACACGGACGCGCGGGCGCGTTCCGCCCCGCGCGCGCGTCCGGTATCATCCGCGCCATGCCTACCCCCGCCGACCTTGCCGCGAAGTTCGCCGTCCCCGGTCACGTCTGGTTCGAGGCCGGCTCCGGCGGGCTCACCCGCGCCGTCCTCACGACCGCCCGCGCCGAAGTCCACGTCTACACCTACGGCGCCCACGTCACCCACTTCGCCCCCGCCGGTGGGCCGCCCGTCCTGTTCATGAGCGCGGCGTCCGCCTTCACCCCCGGCAAGCCGATCCGCGGCGGCGTGCCGATCTGCTTCCCGTGGTTCGGTCCGCGCGCCAACGACCCCCTCGCCGCAACCGGCGGCGCTTCGCCGATGCACGGCTTCGCGCGGCTCACCGAGTGGGACGTCGAATCCACCTCCGCCCTGAGCAACAACGTCACGATCACCCTCGCCCTCCGCGCCTCCGAAGCCACCCGCGCCCTCTGGCCCCACGAATTCACCGCGCGGTACACCGTCACCCTCGCCGGCGACACGCTCGACCTCGCCCTGTCCGTCGTCAACGGCGACGACCAACCGATCGAATACGAGGAAGCCCTGCACACCTATTTCGTCGTCGCCGACGTGCGCAACATCCGCATCGAAGGCCTCGACGGCCGGACGTACATCGACAAGACCGACGCGCTCGCCCGCAAGCCCCAGGCCGGCGACGTCACCATCACCGCCGAGACCGACCGCGTCTACCTCGACACCCAGCGGGCCCTGACGATCCACGACCCCGGCCACCATCGCCGGATCGTCAACGCCAAGAGCTCGTCCGACGTCACCGTCGTCTGGAACCCGTGGGTCGCCAAGGCCAAGGCCATGGCCGACTTCGGCGACGACGAGTGGCCGGCCATGGTCTGCGTCGAGACCTGCAACGTCGGCGAACACAAGGTCAAACTCCCCCCCGGCGGCGTCCACCACACCCGCGCGACAATCACCGTCGAGCGCGAATGACCGCCCCCCGTCCCGGACGCGCCTCCGGTCCCCTCTCCCGGACGCGCCCACGACCGAATCTCGCGCGCAGGCACGGCCGCGTCTGGGAGAGGGTTAGGGTGAGGGCATACAGCCGGCACCCACAAACCCAGGCCCTTCGTTCGCGCGCGTCTTCTGCATGCCCTCACCCCCGCCCTCTCCCAGACGCGGCCGCGCCGCCGCGCGAACGACATCAGTTGGCGCGTCCGGGAGAGGGAGCCAGCACTTCATTCTTCCCCCGTCTCCCCTACAATCCCGCCCCATGCCCGCCCAACCCTCGCCCACCGATAAGTCCTGGCAATCCCGCATCGCCGAGGCCACCGACGCCCTCGCCGCCTCTTTCGTCGAGTCGATCAGCTACGACCGCCGCCTCTACAAGCACGACGTCGCCGGCTCCATCGCCCACGCGACCATGCTCGCCAAGGTCGGCCTGATCACGGACGCCGAGCGCGACGCGATCATCGACGGCCTTAAGTCAATCGAGCGCGACATCGAGGCCGACAACTTCACCTTCGACCAGACCCTCGAAGACATCCACATGGTCGTCGAGGCCGAGTTGATCAAGCGCATCGGCGAGCCCGGCCGAAAGCTGCACACGGGGCGCAGCCGGAATGACCAGGTGGCGCTGGACCTCCACCTGTGGCTGGGCACCGCCGTAAAAGGCCTGTCCGACCAAGTTGACATCCTGTCCCGGGCGTTTGTTGAGTTGGCCGAGCGAAGCCGCAGTGTCGTTATGCCGTCGTACACACACCTCCAGCGGGCGCAGCCGATCGTCGCCGGTGCCGAGGCCCTGGCCTGGTGCGTCCTGTTCGATGCGGATCGGAACCGCTTGGAGAACTTCAGCTTCTACGAGGAATCCTCGCCGCTCGGGAGCGGGGCGATTGCGGGAACTAGCCTCCCCATCGACGCGGTCGAATCCGCGAAGTTGCTCGGCTTTTACGGTCCGCCCAGGAGCAGCATCGAACACACGGCCACCCGCGACGCGGCCTGCGACTTCGTCTACTGCTGCGCCATGATCGCGCAACACCTCTCCCGCCTCGCCGAACAGTGGATCATCTACATGTCCACCGAGTTCAACTTCCTCCACATCGCCGACCGCTACACGACCAGCTCGTCGATGATGCCGCAGAAGCGCAACCCCGACATGCTCGAGCTGATCCGCGGCCGGTGCGGCAACGTCTACGGCGACCTCTTCGCCCTCATGACCATCCTCAAGGGCCTGCCGATCGGCTACAACCGCGACCTCCAGGAAGACAAGCGCATCGTCTTCCGCGCCTACGACACGGTCAGCTCCTGCCTCACCATGGCCGCGGCCATCGTGTCGAGCGCGCACTACAAGAAGGAATCGATCGAGCCCACGCTCGAGCGCGGCTTCCTAGACGCCACGAGCCTCGCGGAATACCTCGTCACCAAGGGCATCCCCTTCCGCACCGCCCACCACATCGTCGGCACGCTCGTGCTCCGCTGCGAGAAGTCGGGAACGGTCGCCCTCGCCAAGCTCTCCGTGCAAGACTTCCAGGAAGCCGCCGGCGAGCACGGCCCCAAGATCGCCAGCGACGTCTACGACGCCCTCGGCGCCGCCAACGTCGTCAAGCGCTACCAGAGCGCCGGCGCCGCCGGCGGCAAGCCCTTCGAAGCCCAACTCGCCGCGTGGAAGCAGCGCCTCGGCATGTAAGGTGGGCACTGCCCACCGCTCGCGCATCGACCTCATTTTGCACGACGCCCTTCCTCCCTCGCCCAGCCGCGCCACCACCCTCATTTGCCGAACCGCACATTCGCGGCGGGGAGAGGGCGGGGGTGAGGGGCGAATCACCATCGGCCCACCCGCGCGCTCGTCCCACGCCGACTCCTGCGAAGTCGAATTCACACCGAAGCTGCGAGCACGGATTCTCGAACGCCCCCGCGCTCGCCTCCGGGCTCGCTTGAAGCTCGCCCTCCGGGTCGCGGCTAAACAAGGGACCCCCATTCGTTCCGATAATCCCGCCCTTTCCCGCGCAACGCACAAGCCCCATGAGGCTTTTCAACCACCCCCCTTCCCTCGCCGATACCCTCTGAGCGACGCGGTCGCGTTTATCGGGTTCCTCATCCACGCGGCAAGTCGACGGAGATCGATGGCGGATTTCCCAAGCATGTTCAAGGCGGGCGTTCTCGTCGCGATCGGCGCCGCCGTCGGCGTCTCGGCCGTGCGCAGTTGGGGCCCGCAACCCGCCGGCCCCGCGCCCGCGCAGGCCGCCTCCGTCGCCCCGCCGGCCCCGGCCCCCGTCGCCAGGCCGTCGAAGCCGATGGCCAGCGTCCCGCCGGTGCAGACCGTTCAGGTCCTGCCCGAGCTCCCGCCGACCGCGCCCGCCGTCTCGCTCCAGCCGCCCGCCGCGCGCCCCGACCGCCGGTCCGTCATCACCGACGACCTGATCCAGCGCACCCAGCTCCGCAAGACGCTCGAGCACGTCCGCACCGCGATCGCCAAGTACACTCGCGACCACGCCGGCCGCCTCCCCAACTTCCAGGGCCACCAGCCCTGGTTCCCCCTGATTCGCAAGTCCCGCCCCGACGGCACGATCGCCAGCGGCGCCCCCTGCGGCCCCTACCTCGACGAGCCCCCCGTCAACCCGCTCTCGGGCCACAGCTCCCTCGGCCTGGTCCGCTCGGCCGTCATCCCCGGCCAGCAGATGCCCGGCGGCAACCTCGGGTTCGTCTTCGACATCACCACCGGCCGCGTCTGGGCCGTCGAATCCGACGGCCGCACGATCACGGCCGAGTGACCGCGCCCGCCCCCCCTCACCGCTTAAAGACGCCCGGGATCGCCGTGAAAAAGGCGTAGATCGAATCCTCTATCCCGTTGTCGAACTGCTTCTGCACCTTCACGAACGGGAACGCGGCGTTGCGGTCGTCGAACGCGATCGCCCACTCGCTGCCGTCGTTGGCCCAGTCGCCCCCGTACGTGTGGACGATCGCCTGCCCGAGGAAGGAGCCGATCACGTCGATCAGCCGCGCCCGCGACTCGGGCGGCAGGTCGGTGCGCACGCGCTGCGCCTCGATGTACCCCTCGACCCACTTCACGGACGGCCCGTTGTACCCGAAGTCGGGGACGCCGCTGACCGGGCCGAAATGCTTGAGGATGAGCTCCGCGTTCGAGCGGATGTGGCCGAGGACTTCGAGGGGGTCGGGCATGACGTGATCGTACCCGTCGGTCACGTCGCCCGCGACGGCTTGAGCGTTTCGACGTGGGCGAGGTGGAGGTACGAGCAGAACACCAGCCGTTCCCCGTCGGAGTGGCTCGCGTCCGGGATCGCGATGATCAACGTCTTGGCCGTCGCCATCGCCATCTCGGGGTGCATGACGTCGTAGCTTTCGCCGCTGCTCATCACGACGCGGAACGGCTCGAACGGCTGCCGCTTGAGGATGGCCTTGAAGGTGTCCGAGGTCATATTTGAAGTATATCAGCGATCCGCCCACCCATCACACCCGTCTCACGTCGACTGCCAGGTAAAATATCGCTTCCCGCACGTCTGGCAGCGGAACCGGCTGACCTCCTGGAGCGATTCGGGCATCAGGGCCGCGCCGTAGGACCACGGCTTGGGTCCGCGATCCCAGTAGGCGTCGTCGGCCGGCACGCGCTTGGACTCGTCGTAGGACGCGGGCACGCCTTGGAATTCGCACCACTCGCCGCAACAGTGCGGCCAGTCGTCCCACTGCACGAACAACGGGATGTCCGGCATCCGGTGATATTCGGCGATCAGGTGATCGCGCACGCGCCCGTTGGGCGCAAGCGAGCGGGCCACCTCTTTCACCGATACGCTCGACTTGACCAAGTTGCCCCCCAGGATGCACCGGGCACACACCTCGTAGACCTCCGGGTCGGCCTCGGCGTCCTCCGGGTCGGCCGCCAATTCCGAGTGGACGATCTCACCGGTGTAGACGTAGATCGGAACGCCACTCCGGCCGCAGTGGTTGCACGTGTCGCCCCCGCAGGGGTAGAGGGCGTGGTCGGCGATCTGGGAGAAGACGGTTCCCATCGGACCTAACTCCTCAGGGCTGACCGGGACAGGCTCGCGACTTCGTCGCGAATCCGACTCCACAGGAGTCGGCGTGGGGGCGTCTACGCCGTTCGCGCCGCGGGCTTCGCCGCCCCCGCCGGCCCGCCCGTGATCGCCGCCGTCGACGGGTACTGCACGCGCGTGTGGTAGATGCCCAGCAGCGTCTTGGTCAGCGCCCGCTCGACCAACTCCAGCTCGCGGAAGGTCAGGTCGCACTCGTCGAACTGGCCGTCGTGCAGGCGCTTCATCGCCAAATCGTGGACGAGCGTCTCGATGCGGCTGGCGTTGGGCTCGGGCATCGCGCGGACGGCCGACTCGACCGCGTCGGCGATCATCAGGATCGCGATCTCCCGGCTCTTGGGCTTGGGGCCCGGGTAGCGGTACTGCGTCTCGGGGACCTGCGGGCCGTCGTACCCGGCAGCGTCCTCGCGCTTGAGCGCCTGGTGGTAGAAGTACTCGACCAGCGTCGTCCCGTGGTGCTGCTGGATGAACGGGATCACGCTCATCGGCAGGTTGTACTCGCGGGCCAGCTCGATCCCGTCCTTCACGTGCCCGATGATGATCAGCAGCGACACGCTCGGCGACAGGTTGATGTGCCGGTTACGCCCGTCGAGCTGGTTCTCGATGAAGTAGTCCGCCTTGTTGATCTT
>DASPKW010000230.1:0-7727 GCA_035627895.1 Tepidisphaeraceae bacterium
AGTCACTCAGCGCCAGCCGCAGCCCCGGATTCCCGGGGTCCGCCAGCACCGCCGCGGCCCAGTCCCGGTCGGTCACGGCACACCCTCCAGCGCCCCACCGGCCCGGCTGATACACCCCTCCAGCGCCTGCGCGTCGTCCCACTCGGGATGCGCGTTGCAGACGTTGGCGATCTCGTACAGGGCGTGTCGCAGCCGCCGCACTTCCACCACCAGCATCCCCACATACCGGTCGGCGTAGGGCGGCAGGGCGGCCTGGCGCCAGGCGGACTCGATGGCGGCGAGCTGTTCGTCGGTCACGGCTTGGCTTCCTCCACAGTTTCCACTTCATCCCCCGCCAGCCGTATCGACACCTTCCCCACGAACGGCAGCGACAATACCGCCCACAGCCCGTCCGCCATCGCCAGCGCGTCCCGGTCTTCCGCCGCGAAGGACGCGCGGCCGACGACCAGTCCGTTGACCTCGGCGGTGAACAGCCAGGTCCTTCATTCCCCCTCCTCAACCCAGAACGGCGTCACCCGCCCGCACGCCCGGCAACGCAGGTGCGTCACCACCTTCAACCCCTTCTCATCGAGGAAGCAAATGTTGCAGTCCGGGTCCGCCCCGCACGGGCAGTCGAAGGTGCCGGATTCGATAATCTCGCCGCCGCTGTCCGGGAGGTCGTCGGGGGTGATGACGGGTGTATCGTCGGTCATGGTGCTTTCATCACTCCCCGCCGGTGCGCCCGTTTCATAGTTCGCAACGCGATTCGCCGGAACGCCCTCGCCTGCGCGGAGAGGGGAGGCGGCGAAGTTGCCCGCTCCGCTCCCACCCACCACCGAGGGGGAGGGATCAAGCAACCGACTGTCGTCCCCTCCCATCCGTAGTAGGTCGCCACACGTCACGCCCCCGCCCTCTCGTCGTGGAACATCACCCGGCATTGCGCGTCGGGGTAATCGCAGTCGATCACCTCGACGCTGACGACCAGCCGCCGGTTGTGCCGCCGGCACCAGTTCTGCGCGGCGTTGTCGTCGAGCGGGTGGGGGTCGATGGTCACGCCCCCGTCGGACTTCAGGAGGATGCGGAATTCGAGGTCGGTCATCGGCGGCGGCTCTCAGGCGGGGGAAGGTGATTGGCACTTACCCGCTATTCTACCGCCCGCGGCAACCCCACGTCCCCGCGATTCCCCACCACCCCGCCGCGTCGGAATTTCGACCGATTTGCAACCGGAATACCGTTCTAGCGACACTCTCCCGCATGAGTGGGCGAGTTGCCACCAAGCCGAGGCGTCAGTCACTCCGCGAGCACTTTGTTTGCTTCGTGGAAGGCGCCGCCGCCTCGCGCATCGACTCCGAAGGCGGAGTCCTCCGGGACATTAAAATCCTGGGGCTAAAAAGTGCGAACGGGCGCATCTACGACGCCGCCGCCGTCCGCGCCGCCCTCCACCTCTACGAGGGAGCTCCTGTCCGCGTAGACCACCCGCGCAAGGCGGACGAGCCGCGCGAGGCGGACGACGTTTTCGGCTGGCTGAAAAACGTCCGCGTCGCCGAGGACGGCTCTTTACGCGGGGATTTGCACTATCTGAAGTCTCACCCTCTCGCCAGCCGCGTGGTGGAAGCGGCCGAGCGCAACCCCCGGCTGTACGGACTCTCACACAACATAGAAGCCCAGTGCGAGCAAGACGGGGACATGGTCCGCGTGGTTTCGATTCAGCGGGTGCTCTCGTGTGACCTCGTTGCGGACCCCGCGACGACTCAGGGATTGTACGAGAACCGGAACTGTAAGAGGCAAACGATGAAGCTCAAGGCATTCCTGGAGGCACTTCTCCCCACGATGCCGGCCGACAAGCAGCCGGTTCTGAAGTCGCTGTTGGAAGGGGACGGCGAAGACATGCCCATGATGGACGCCGACATGCCGGTGGACGCCCCCGCGGAGGGGTCTGATTCCGGCGACTGGCGGAAGAATCTCGCTGACGTCGTCGGCGAATTGGCGGCCAGCGACGACGCCGAGGCCCACGACCTGGCCGGGAAGATCATGAAACTCCTCAAGCCGGAGAGCGCCGAGGTGGTCCCGCCGGTGGACGACATGGCGATGGAGGAGGAAGGCGACGAGGAGGAGGCCCCGGCGGAGGAACCCGTCGAGGAGTCGTGCGACGACAAGAAGATGGAGAGCAAGAAGCCTTCGAAGGCTTCGAACCCTTCGAAGCCCTCGAAAGCCTCCCGCGCCCCCGATCACTCGGCCAAGCTCAAGGCGCTGACCGAGCAGAACAGGCAGGCGACCTCCACGGCGGCCGTGCTGGAACTGCTGCTCGAAACCAACCTGACCTTCGCCACCGCCGACAGCCGCAAGGCGTTCATCAAGGCCCTCCTCCCGCTCTCGGATTCCGAGCGCCGCGCCCTGGTGGCCGAGCGGAAGGAGCTGGCGGAGCAGGCCAGGGTGACCCGGCAGGCCCCGCGCTCCCAGTCCCCGCAGGCGTCCGCCGCCGACGAGGATTTCGAGTCCACCTACCGCTCCACCCTCCAGCGGCTGGGCGTGCGCCTCGGGTCGAACTAGCGGGACGACCTCGCAGTCACACACGGAACACACTCCCCCATACGGAACAATAAGAGGCACCAATGGCAGCGTTGCCGCACAACTACGAAGTCGGGCAGTACGCGAAGGACACTTACTTCCTCTTCGACGACTTCAACTATTTCGTCACCGCCGACCTGTGGACCTCGGTCCTCACCGACTCCGGCACCGCCAGCGTCAGCGACGGGGCCAGGGGCACGCTGGCCCTGGTGTGTTCGGACGGCAGCGTGGCGGACAACGACGAGGCGTATGTTCGGACCACGACCGAGCTGTTCCTCGTCGCCGACAACAAGCCGCTGCGCTTCGAAGCGCGGATGCAGTACACGGAAGCCAACACGGACGACGCCAATGTGTTCTGCGGATTCATGTCGGCCATCGCCGCCAACGCCCTCGTGGACGACGGCGCGGGCATGCGGACGACCGGGAATTATTTCGTCTTCTTCAAGGTCGATGGCGGCACCACCTGGCAGGTGCGGTCGCGCAACGGCAGCACGACCTACACGAACGACACCGGCATCACGGCCGGCGGCGCCACCTACCAGAAGTTCCGCGTCGAGATCGACAACGAGGGCGACGGCGGGACGAACGTCCAGGTGAAGTATTTCATCGACGACGTGCAGTGCAAGGACGCGACGACCTTCCTCCCCATCGTCCACAAGATTCCGATTTCGTCCTCGACCGAGATGCACGCCGGGGCCGGCGCCAAGAACGGCGGCGCCAACCTGGAAACCCTGAACATCGACTACATCTACGCGAGCCAGAAGCGGTAAGGCCGCCGGAACGCCGAAGCGCTCTCACACACAGAGAAGGGGTCAATCACACCAATGTATTCCTACACCGGCCTGGTCGGTACTTCGTACCGCGAACTGTCGCACATGGTTTCGGACAAGAAGCTGGGCCGCGAGGGGACCGCCCGGGTTCTCACCGAGGCCCTGCGGCGGAAGGACATCAAGCCCGCCGACTTCCGCCTGCGGCCCTTGTTCGAGGCGCTGGTCCCGCAGGGCAAGGAGTTCCTGCTCCAGTACGCCACCGGCGGTTTTTCTGAAAACACCGCCCGGCTGCTGGAAAGCGGCGAGGTGAAGTCGTCGCAGTTTTCCAACATCACGGGCCAGATCGTTTACAGCGAAACGCTGAAATATTACGAGGACGAGGACTTCGTTTTCTCCAAGGAAGTCCCCGAGACGACCTCCCCGTTCCTCGACGCCGAGAAGGTCGCCGGCATCGGCCGCATCGGTGACGAGGTGGAGGTGGTCGGCGAGGCGCAGCCGTACCCCTACGTCGGCCCCGTCGAGGATTACATCCACCTGCCGCCCGCCAAGAAGCGCGGCGACATCGTGGCGCTGACCTGGGAGGCGGTTTTCAGCGACCGCACCGGCGACCTGCTGAGTCGGGCCGGCGAAGTCGGTCACTGGCTGGGCCTGAACAAGGAGAAGCGCATCATCGACTGCATGGTCGATGAGAACGGCGGCGCCGTCTCCGCGATGGTCGGCGGCCACCGGTATCATTGGCGCGGCACGTCCTACGCGACCTACCAGACGAGTACGCCGTGGGACAACGTCACGACTTCCAACGCCCTGGTCGATTGGACCGACATCGAGAACGCCGAACTGACCCTCTCGCGCATCACCGACCCCAACACCGGCGAGCCGATCATGGTGCAGCCGGACGTGGTGGTGGTGACGAAGCAACTGGAGTACACGGCACGATATATTCTTCAGGCTACTTCGCTGGCCGTGAATGCGGGCGGCTACGCCACGTCCGGCACGCCGACCCGCTTCGAGATGCCCAACTTCCTGCCGAAATACAAGATTCTCACCAGCCGCCTGCTGGAAACCCGCATGGCGACGGACACGGATTGGTATCTCGGCAACCTGAAGCGGGCCATCGGCTACAAGGTCTGCCGCCCGCTGACGGTGGAGCAGGCCCCGGCGGGGCACCCGGACGAGTTTAACAGGGACGTGGTCAACCAGTGGAAGGCGAGCGAGATTGGGGCGGCCTTCACCCGCGATCCGCGCTTCCTGAACGAGAGCCGGGCGTAACACCCGTCGAGGTAGAACCAACGGCATGGAATTGGTCATCACCGGCGAGGAAGTGCATCAGGCACCGCCCCGCCCGCGGAAGAAGTTCGAGGCCCACGTCCGCCACTGGCCGCTGCCCTCCCGGGTGGTGGTCGAGGCGGCGGACATGGGCGACGCCTTGAAGCACGTGCTGGCGATGGGGCCGGCCAAGGCGGAAGACGTTTCACTCCGGGAGATTGCATGAGCGAGCAGGACGAAGTCAAGCGGGGTCCGGGCCGGCCGAAGGTCGGGGCGGTCGGCGGTGTTGTCACCGCCCCCCCCATCCCCCCCCGCGAGCCCGAGGGCAAGGCGGAGTGGCTGGTGTCCGTGCGGCACACGCCCATCAAGGTCAAGAAGTTTACCACCGTCGCCGAGGGCAAGGCCGCTGCCTGGGCCGCCTACCTCACCGCCGCGGAAGCGAGCCTGAGTGACCCCGCGTGGCGGCGGGAGTCCGCGGCGACCCTGCACGAGGCCCGGCAGTGGCTGGCCAACGCCAAGCACAACGGGCCGGGGCCGGACGTTGAGATCATCGGCGCCGAGTACGTCCGCAAGCGGACGCAGGCGCTGCGCGTGAAGGGGACCGTCAGCCAGGACCAAATCGGCTTCCCCGAGCTGGCGAGCGTGTGAGTTGGGCGGGGTCTTGCACCATCACTCCCACCGCTAGGGCACCACTATGGCGCAGAGCCTTGCCAACGGACAACTCGCCGCCTCGTCCGGGACGGTCCTGGGCGCCGAGACGGCGCGCGGGGCCGAGCGCGTCGTCAACGTGAATTTGGCGAACACCTCGGCGAGTACGACCGAAACGGTGGTGCTCACCGTATCCCGCAACGGCGGGACTGCGCGGCGCCTCGACCGGATCGTCCTCGCCCCGAATGAGAGCGCCAAGCTTCTCAACGTGGCCCTGGACCCGCCCGACGTCCTCGCGGGCAGTTCCACGAACGCCACCACCGTCGATTACGACATCACGATTTCCGCCGGCGGCCCCCGGCAGACCGTCGTCTACGACGCGAATGGGAGCCTCAAATCCGGCTCGGCATCGCTCAGCGGCGCCCTCACCGTGACCGGCACCCTCACCGTCCAGGACACCGTGTTCCTCCGCGACGGGAACGCCCCGGTGACGAAACTCACGGCGAGCGCCATCACCACCGCCGGGGCGGGCACCTACACCGCCGCCCACATCCTCGGCGGCCTGATCCTCCGCGACCCCAACGGCGCCGGCCGCACCGACACGACCGCGACGGCCGCCCAGCTCGTGGCCGCCCTCAGCGGCGCCGCCGTGGACGACACGGTCCCGCTGACCATCGTCAACACCGCCGACGCTGCGGAGACGATTACGCTGGCGGGTGGGAGTGGAGTCACGCTCGTCCCCGCGACCATCACGATTGCGCAGAACGAGATTTTTCACGGGCTGCTGCGGTTCACGAACGTGACCAGTTCCAGCGAGGCGTGTGTTATTTACGGCGGTTGCATAGCAGGCTAGTTGCCGCGACGTTGGCGACGACTCCAGCGATGTTGTTTCGGGAGAGTCAAAGCGAGTTCAATGGGCCAGTTGGCAGCTAGGCGGTCGGCGATCATGCGTCTGTCGAGGCCGGTTTCCTCTGCCCACGCCGAGAGGCATTGAGTTTTTCCGTCATGGGTCAGCATTCGATTACGACGGATGTTTCTCATCTGCTCCTTGCGAGTTACCCACTCGCAATTGTCGGGGCAGTAATTGCCGTCGTTGTCAATGCGGTTGATTTCGTGGGCGCCCGTCGGTGGCTCGCCCATGTCCTGGCGGAAGTTTGCGAAGTTTCGCCATCGGCAGACGACGCTGATACCGCGACCCCCGTAGTCGGCAAACTTGGCATGGTTGGGGTTGTCGCACCGCTTAATCATGTCCTTCCAAATGGAGTAGAGCCGTGTGCCGTGTCCGCCGTGCTTGGTGACGAGTTGAAGGAACTTCTCTCGCCGCAGGCAGCCGCAGCTTTTTCCGCGGCCGGTGGTGAGTTGACTGGCAAGAACCGGCCTTTCGACTCCACAGTCGCAGCGACACAGCCAGCGGCGGTTGCCGAGGAACTGCAACACAGTCCAGCGGCCGAATTTTTTCCCGGAAAGGTCTTGTGGCAAGCGGCACCTCCCTTGTGAACGCTGCTGCATTCTACGGGGTGCGTCAAGGACGATGTTACCGATAACCGTGCGGCGGCTGACCGCGGGGAGGCATCACAGTGGCCGCGAGCGCCAGGGACAACATTCAGCGGGCGATTCTGAACTACTCCCGCGCGTTGGTCGCTTGTAGCGAGGTCATTGCCAACCCCACGCAGGCGAACGTTGACGCGGCGGTGGCGGCGGGGGCGGCGACGAACCTTCTGAACTTCAAAATCACTTACTCGGTCGATGGCGAAAATTACGACTGGGTGGGATATCAGACGTTTCTGGCTTCGCAGTTGGAGCAGTTGCAGCGAGTGAGCGTCATTCTTGGCGGCCCCTACGAACTACGCTCCCGCGGGATTTCCTAGGAACCATGACGCGGGGCCGGAACCCCCGGAGAAAGGCAAACAATGGCCCACTCACGAAAGTACGCCGTCACGGGCGGCCAGAACGTCGCTAGCCCTGACGATACGGTCCTCGGCATCACCGGCAGCACCGCCGTTGAACCCTCCGTGTTCTACATCGCCTTCGGCCCGGAAGACACGCCCACGGATGTGACGTTGGTTTGGCGAATCCAAAGGAGCACCGCTGCCGGCACGGCAACCTCCGTCACCCCCGCCAACCTCGGCCCCGGCACCACCGCCAGCACCTCCACTGCGGGCGAAAACCACACGGCGGAGCCGACCTATACTTCGGCTGCGATCCTGTTCAGGCTCGGGGCCAACTTTCGCGCTTCTCACGCCACCGTGTTCGACCCCGAGGGCTGCCTGACGGTGCCCGCCACAAGCAACAACGGCCTGGGGATTTACCCGACCCACTCCAGCAACACCAGTGCCGTGGGTGCGGTCTTCCACTTCCGCGAGTAAAGACGTGGCAAGTCGTTCGTGCGGGAAGTGCCGGCGGGTTCTCCGCTGGGACGAGTCGCTGGCCTGGACCTTCGTCGCGGGCACCGGGGCCTTCCTCGCGTGCCCCGACTGTTCCGCCGAGGCGGAGGGT
>DASPKW010000231.1:0-10715 GCA_035627895.1 Tepidisphaeraceae bacterium
GTTCCACGTGCTGCCGACGGGGGAGACGGTGTGCTATTTGCCGGAGCAGGAGCCGGGGCCGGTGGACGGGAAGCAGCGGTTGCGGGTGATATTGATGCCGTCGTCGTTGTGAGAGTGGGCGTCCGGCCTATTCGATTTCGACGCTCTCGAAGAAGCGGCGCATCTCCGCTCCGTAGTTGGCGAGCACGCGACTGGCGGCGTGAGCCGTGACGGCCCGGCGGCCGACCACGGTGATGCGCGCAGTACATTGAAGGTTGTCGAGTCGGGCGATGATCTCGACGGCGGGGCGGCCGCGCCAGGTGATCGGGTAGCTGGAGACGACGGTCGCGCCGCTCATCGCCCGCATCCACTCGGGGGCGATCCGGGCCGTCTCCTCGGGACTAGCGAGGGGGACGTCGGGAGGAAACTCGATGTGTCCGAACACGCACATCAGGCCGCGGTCGTAACCGGAAATGGCGTGAATGGTCAGCGTTAAGCCGGCGAGCTGCGCGTCTTTCCTCTCGGTCTCGACCGGACCGGGCAATTCCGCGGATGCGTTCATCATCGGGAGCTTAACGCGTTCCCACCGGACGGGTGGCGCGGGCGGGCGGCTTGGTGTGAACGCCTCGCGCTCCTTGATCGCGTTTCGCTCCCGTTGGACGAAGAGCAGCGCGATCAGGATGAACGCTGAAACGACCAACGCCCCCGCGGTGTATTGGCGGGGGCGCGGGCGCGAATTCGGTCGGGGCGATTTCGTCATCGCGGGCGGTGGGCGGTGCCCAACCTACTTCTGGAACTGCTTGAGGTACTCGAGGGTTTGCGGGATCTGGTCGACGACGGTGGGGGATTCGTCCTCAATGAAGTGGTACTTCACGGCGGACTTTTCGGCGGCCTTGATGAGGGCGGGGTAGTCGATCTGGCCGGTGCCGAGGGGGACGTCGTTGCGGACGTCGGTCTTGCCGGACTGGTCGCCGGTGAGGACGCCCTTCTTGAGGTCCTTGAGGTGGGTGAAGACGAAGCGGTCGGAGTGCTTGGCGAGGAGCTTGGCGGGGTCGTGGCCGGGGAAGAAGACCCAGAGGATGTCCATCTCGTAGGCGACGAGGTTGGGGTCGGTCTCCTTGACGAGGAGGTCGAAGAGGGTGCCGTCGCCGTGCGGGGCGAACTCGTAGCCGTGGATGTGATAGAAGAACTTGATGCCGTTGTCGGCCAGGACCTTGCCGGCCTTGTTGAAGATGGTGGCTACCTCGCGGGTGTAGGCTTCGTCGAACGCGCCGGCGCCCTTGACCCAGGCGGTGCCGGCGTACTTCAGGCCCAGGGCCTTGGCCTCCTTGGCGACGCCCTCGGGGTCCTTCTTGAAGCGGTCCCAGGAGAAGTGGCCGCTGACGGGCTCGAGGCCGCGCTCGTCGAGCATGGCCTTGAACTTCTCGGGGGGCATGCCGTAGGTGCCGGCGAGCTCGACGTGCTTGAAGCCCATGGCCTTGACGCGGTCGAGGGTCTTGGCGGGGCCCTCGGCCTGGAATAGGGTGCGGAGGCTGTAGAGCTGGAGGCCGACGGGGGCCTTGAGGGTGGGTTTGTCCTCGGCGTGGGTGGCGAGGGCGAGGGTGGCGATGAGCAGTGTGGTGAAAGTTGCGCGGGTCATGGGGTCTCCTCTATCGAGTCGATTATGCGCGGTTGCCGTCGTGAGTGGAGCGATGATTTGGCGTCGCGGAATTGTTTGCAGCGTCGTTCACCAAAGTCGAGCGGGCCTTTGACTGCCGGCTAGATCCCTCGGAGTACCTCGGGATGACGGTGGGGACGGTTGCTCGGGAAGCAGGGCTACTTGATCTCGCGGACCTTGATGTTCTTGTACCAGGCGTCCTGGCCGTGGTCCTGCATGCCGATGTAGCCGGACTTGGCCATGTCTTTGAGCGGGGTCTTGAACTTGTTCTTGGAGCCGTCGGGATTTTTGCCGGCCTCGGTCCACTGGTTGAGGTCGGCCTCGTTCACCAGTTCACCGTTGAGGCGGACGGTGAACGTGTTGCCCTTGGCGGTGATCTCGAGGTGCTGCCACTCGCCGGCGGGCTTGCTCGCGTTCTTGGCGGCGGCCTGGGCGTCGTACACGGCGCCCATCTCGTGCTTGCCGAGTTTCTCCTTGCCGTGCGAGTCCATGACCTGGATCTCGAAGCCGGACTGGACGGGGTTCTTGGGGTCGGCGACGCGGATGAAGACGCCGGAGTTGCAGCCCTTGGTGACCTTGAAGTTGAGCGAGAGGGTGAAGTTCTCGAACTTCTGCTTGGCGTAGTAGGGGACGTAGGCTTTGCCGACCTTCTTGGGGTTGATGGCGCCGTCCTCGATGGCGGCGGCGGGGATGGGCTGGCCGGTCTTGTCGTGGACCCAGCCGTCGGGGGTCTTGCCGTCGAAGAGGAGGATCCAGCCGTCCTGCTTTTCGCCGTCGGTCAGCTCGTTGTCGGCGGCGCGGGCGACGACGCGGGCGGTGAGTGCGAGGGCGAGGAGGATGACGATGCGGATGAGGCGGGGGGGCATGGAATGGTGTCCTTTGCTCGTGTCGGGTGCCAAGCTATTCTGGCGACCCGTTCATGGCCAAACTCGATTACTACACGCCGGGTAAAGATCGCCGCAAGCGGGGTTCCGGCTGTCTGGCCGTGATCCTCTTCGCCGGATTCGGGGTTTTGTGTATCGCGTTCGGGATCCTCTCGGCGGGTCATGGGTCGCAACGTGCTCTCGAGCGTTGCCCCGAAATCCGAGTGGGACGGAATCGTCTCGCTCCTCGTGAAAGGCTTTATGGGGATCGGGTTTCTTTGGTGCGCCTGGGCCCTGTGGAAGCGGTGGTGGAATTCGGGGCTGCCGCCTACTTCGCCTCCGCCTTGACCTCCTTCACCTTGATGTTGCGGTACCACGCGCTCTTCCCCTTGTCGTGGAAGGAGAGGCCGATGTGGCCCTCGCGCGGCTGGTCCTTCAGGGCCCACTTGAACTTGTTCTTCGAGCCGTCGGGGTTCTTGCCGGCTTCGGTCCACTTGTTGAGGTCGGCGTCGAGGACCTTTTCGCCGTTGAGGGTGACGGTGACCTTCGGGCCGATCGCGGAGACCTCGATGGAATTCCACTCGCCGGCGGGCTTGGCGGCCTGCTTGGTCGGGGCCATGTACTCGTAGAGGGAGCCGCAGTCGAAGCGGGTGGGGGCCTTGCCGGCGTCGTCCTTGACCTGGATTTCCCAGCCGCGGCCGATGCCGCCGTCGCCGGGCTTGGCGATGCGGAAGAACAGGCCGGAGTTCACGCCCTTATCGAGCTTGAAGTCGCACTTGAAGACGAAGTCCTTGAAGGGCTTTTCGTAGTGGGCGACGTAGGCGCCCTGGTCCTTGACGTTGAGCGTGCCGTCCTCGACCTGTTTGTCGGGCATGGGGTTCTTGCCGGCGATCCAGCCCTTGGGCGTCTTGCCGTCGAACATGAGGACCCAGCCGTCTTTTTTTTCCTGTTCGGTAAGCTCGTTGTCGGCCGCGCGGGCGAACGACGAAACGGTGAACACGGCCGCCAGCACCCACACGATCAACCCACGCGACATGCTCGTCTCCCGGGCAAGAGGTTCAGGACAAGCATACAGACACCCGGCGGCGGGGGAAGTTGAACGCGCGGCGGCCCGACACACCATCGTGCCGGGCCGCCGTGTTTGGGAGTGGATGTCGTACGAACGTTTACCGGTGGTGGCGCCGGCGGCGGCGGAGGGCGAGCATGGCCGGCAGGCCGAGGAGCGCGAGGCCGGTCGGCTCGGGGACGGGCGTGCCGACGAGCTCGAGGCCGGCGGGTCGGCCCGGGAGCGTGCCGGTGCCGTCGATGTTCTCGCCCAGGAGTTGGAACCGCTCGTCGAACGCGGTGTGATCGCCCTGGGCGACCCACAGGCCGGCGTGCGCGCCGCCGGTGTTCTCGAAGAAGATGTACTCGACGTCGTACGTGCCCGGGTCGAGGAGGACGGCGGCGAACGCGTTGTTGTTGGAGCCGGTCAGGCGGAAGCCGTCGGTGCGGGCGGCCTCGCCGGTCGGCTCGATCAGGTCGAGGCTGATGCTCCCGCCGTTGCTCTCCCAGTCGCCGTCGGTGCCGATGATGCGGAACTGGGAGTGGTCGTCGCTGCGGAGCACGAAGGTGTACTTGCCGGCCTCGTCGACGGTGATCTGCGCGGTCGCCTTCATGACCAGGTCGTTGGTGTCGCCGGACGCGTCGGCGGGGAAGACGAGGCGGGCGGTGGCGCCGCTGTCGTTGTACCCGGTGCCGGGGCTGTGATTGGAGAAGCTGCTGGGGTCCTTGTGGTAGACGACGGTCGCGGTCTCGTTGGTGACCGTGAACATCGTGTTGGACGGGTCGAGCGTGTGGAAGGCGTCGACGGCCTCCTGCATGGAGTCGAGGTTGTCGGGGGTCGTGTCGTCGCGGAGGCGGGTGAGGTTCCACCCGCCGGTGCCCTGGGCGACGGGGGAGTCGGCGGCGTTGCCGACGACGGCCGGGCCCTTGCGGTCGACCTGCACGTCGGGGATGGCGGCGGCGCCGACGAGGTTGAAGCTGTTGTTGAAGCCCGTGTGGGCGCCCTGGGCGGCGAAGAACTCGAGGCCGGACCCGCCGGCGCCTTGGTGGTAGGTCAGGACGAACGGGTAGTCGCCGGGGGCGGCGAAGTCGATCTGGGCGAGGCTGTCGGTGACGCCGCGGCTGCCGCGGTAGGCGAAGGCGGTGCCGTTGCTGTAGGCGACGAGGCCGCCGCCGTCGGTCTCGATGTCGTCGGGCTGCATGCCGCGGGGCGTGAAGTCCTGCCCGGGGAAGAGGAGGGTGAACCCGTCGTCGCTGTTGACGCCGAACGTGTACGTGCCGGCGGCCGTGATGCGGACGGTGCCCTGGGCCTGGAGGGCGACGTGGGACGGCTCGGCGGGCGGGTTGGGGTTGGGCTCGAGGCCGTCCTGGACGACCCTGAACTGCGCGTTGGACCCGAACCGGCCGGCGGTCCCGGTGCCGTGGATGTTCAGCACCGGGGCCTCGTACTCGACGACGGTCGTCGGGTCGTTGACGTCGCCGGCGGCGAGCGCGGCGTGGGCCTCGTCCTGCGAGTTGATGGCGGTCGCGCTCCGTACCTCGCGGATGCGCATCGTCCCGGCCGACGGGGCGGTCGTCATGTTGGCGACGGTCAGGGTCGGGTTGGTCACGCCCGACAATGTGTTGAGCTGGCGGAGGCTGAGGTCGGCGTTCGTGCTCATCACGAACGCGTCGATGCGCAGGCCGTCCTCGCGCCCGCCGACCGTGAACGTGTTGGCCCCGGCGGTGACGGCGTAGGGCGTGTTCTTCTTGTCGTTCACGCCGCCGTAGTTGTAGCCGGCGCCGGTGATCAGGTTGACCCAGTGGAAGTCGCCGGCGACGTCGTGGACGACGGGCCCGCCGGGCGTGGAGTTCCGGAGGTTGTTGATGGTCGTCCACGCGGTGGGCGTCCCGACGACGTTGGGCAGGAACAGGCTGTCGTTGGCGTCGCTGTCGCCCTCGGCCCAGAGGCGGGCGTAAAGGTGGTAGTTCCCGGTCGTGCCGAAGTTCAGGTTGTAGACCGCGGTGTTGGCGGGGGGCGTTGACGTCGCGTTGGAGTTGACGGCGATGTACGACCCGGTGCCCCCCGGGAGGGCCGCGGTGTGGGTGAAGGTGTCGAACCCACTGCTGAGGGAGCCGTCGAAGCTCTCGGCTTCGAAGAACAGGTCGTCGGCCCGGCTGGTAGTGCCGCCGAGCAGGACGGTCGCGACGGCCGCGGTCAGGAGGGACCGGCGGTGCCCCGATTTACGTTTAGGAAGGGATCCCTCCACGACTTGCACCACTCTCCGCATACGTATTCCTCCGGGCGGCCTGCAATACGAAGAGGTGGTCGTGTGGGCCGGTCATTATCGTAAGACCGGCCGCGACAATGTATTGCGCGCACGCCGCTAGATGTGTCCTGTCTCGATCGACGAATCGAGATGGTTCTAGAATACGCCGCAGGAAAGCGGGGTACAACAGAAAAATTGGGTGAATCACCTATATTGGCGAGGGTGATTCGCTTTGAACTTAGTGGGCGATAGGCCCGTTGGCCCATGTGGATCTCAAGACGAGGGCAGCGTTAATTGCGCGAGTGGTGCGCGCAGCCCACCCCATACGCGCCTCTTGGCAACGCAGAGTCTCACGGGTCGGGGCGCACTTTTACCCCGTCCCGCGACAAGTCGCTGGGCTCTCTTTGCGCGGATTCGTGCCCGTCACTGCTTCACCGGCGCCTCCAGCACGAACCGCATCAGGTCCCGGAACTCCTCGTCCTTCATGATTTGGTCGAAGCCTTCGGGCATAGCGCTTTTAGCACTGATGCGCTTCTCCTTGATGTCCTTCTTCGGGATGACCTCTTCCTTTGGGCCGGCGGCGAGGAGCTTGACGTACTGGGGGGTTTCCTCGACTAGGCGGCCGTTCTTGATGTCGCCGTCGGTGGTCTCGACGATGACGTTCTCGTAGCCGGCGCCGATGATCTGGTCGGGGTCGAGGACGTTGTTGAGGAGGAGGTCGAGGGTGCCGCGGCCGACGCCGGTGATGTCGGGGCCGACCGGGGGGTTGGCGCCCTCGCCGTTGAGCTGGTGGCAGGTGCCGCAGTGCTGGAGGAAGAGCTTGTGGCCGCGCTCCTTGTCGGCCGGGCCGGCCATGACGACGGTTTTCTTGGCCTCGATCAACTTCTTCTTGTCGGCCGGCGACTCGCGGTAAGCGCCGAGCGTGGCGGCCATGAGCTGCTTGAGCTCGGCGTCGCGCCCGGCGTGATCCGACAGCAGGCGGAGCGCGGGCAGGGGGATGTCGGCGGCGTCAACCTTTTTGTCTTGAACCGCGCGGAGCAGGGCCTTGGCCCAGGCGGGGCGGGCGGCGAGCATCTCGGCGGCGGCGCGGCGGACCTCGGTGGCGGTGAACTTGCCCCAGTTCATCAGGACGGTGCTGGCGTCGCCGTCGGCGCCGGCGTCGCGGAGCGAGGTGAAGACCTCGAGCTTGAGCGCCTCCTTGCGGCCCTCCGTGAGCGCGCCGAGCAGGGCCTTGCGGACGTCGTCGGACTTGTTGCCGCGGAGCAGGCGGACGGCGGCCACGCGGTCGTCGTCGGACGCCTTGGCGTCGCCGACGGTCCTGACGGCCGCGGCGACGCCGGACTTGTCGCCCCACATGGTGGCGAGCTGTTTGACCTTGTCAGAAGCGCCCTTGTGGTCCTTCATCGCGGCGACGAAGGCTTCTGCGCCGGCGGGCGCGGGCATGAACTTCTTGTGACCGGCCAGGACGCCGTCGACCATGGCGGCGGCGAGGGCGGCCTGCTTCTCGTCCTTCAGGCTGGCGATGAACGAGAGGATCGTGGGGATCGATTCCTTTTCGCCGGACGCGTAGAGCCGGCGGGCGATCGAGCGGGGGACGAGGGGGCCGGACGCGTCGACGATCTGCGGGTTCTCCGCGAGCCACGAGAGGATGGCCCTGGGGTCTTGCGCCAGCAACGGCTCGGCGGCGTACCAGATCAGCTGCGGGAGCATCGGGTCGGCGGCAGTGCCCTTGGCCTCGAGCAGGCGCTGGACGATCGCGGACGTGCCCGGGATTCTCGCGGTGGCAAACTGTTTGGCGGCGGTGGCGACGCCGGCGCGGACGACGGGCGACGGGGAGCCGGCGAGCTTGGCGAGGACGACCGTGAGGGACGACTTGGGGTCGACCTGGCCGGCGGCGGCGCGGTCGCCGATCAGGCGGGCGACCCACGCGCGGACGGGCTCGTCGGGGTGGTCGCTGAGGGTGGTGAGCGCGCCGTTGTTCAGGCCGCCGGTCGAGTGGAGGGTCCAGAGGGCGGCCATGCGGTGGGCGGGCGGTGTCTTGGTGTCGGCGAGGACGGCGCCGAGCTCCTGGCGGAGGTCGACCTCGCGCTCGCTCAGGACGCGCTGGGCTTGCCGGCGGGTCCAGTTGTTCTTGTCGGCCAAAAGTTTGACGAGGTCGGCGGTGTTGGCCTTGGCGAGGTCGAGGCCGTCGGGGCGGGCGGGGATCTTCTTCCCCTTGTCGGCGCCGGTGTAGACGACGCGCCAGATGCGGCCGCGCGAGCGGTCGAGGTCGGGTTGGCGGGCGTTCTGGTAGCAGGGGTACTTGTCGTACCAGTCGCAGATCCAGAGGTTGCCGTCGGGGCCGGTCTGGGTGCTGACGGGGCGGAACCAGCCGTCCGTCGAGTTGAGGAACGCGTCGTCGTGGTGGTGCGTGCCCCTGTGGAGGTCCTGGGCAGTGAACGACGAGCCGTTGGCCACCAGTTTGTCGTGATTGATGCAGTTGCCGTGGATGTTGCCCATGAAGATCGTGCCGTCGTACTCGGGCGGGTACTGCCCGCCCTGGTAGACCTGGATGCCCGAGTAGGCGGCGCGGAAGTGCTTGTGGTCGTTGACGTGCTTGAGCAGGTCGTAGGCGTGCGGCCAGCCGGGCACGCCCGCCTGGCGGACGTAGATCCCGCCGGGGACGACGTGCCAGAGGTGCTCGACGACGCAGGCCGAGACGAACGCGTTGCCGGCGGCGTCCCAGTCGACGCCCCACTGGTTCGAGATGCCGTCGGCGAACTTCTCGAGGCGCTTGGTGCGCGTGTCGAGGCGCATGACGGCGGCGTTGAACTTCACCTCGGGCGCGTCCGGTCGCTGGGGGTCGCGGACCTTGGAGTGGGTGAAGACGCCGTGCGTGAAGTAGAGCCAGCCGTCCGGGCCCCAGCGGAAGTTGTTGAGGGTCTCGTGGCGGTCCTCGACGCCGAAGCCGGTGAGGACGACGCGCTTCTCGTCGGCGACGTCGTCGCCGGTCGTGTCATTCATGAACCACAGGTTCGGGGCGGCGCCGACGTACACGCCCCCGTCGCCGACGGCGATCGCGGTGGCCATGTTCAGGCCCTCGGCGAAGACGGTGACCTTGTCGGCCCGGCCGTCGCCGTCGGTGTCTTCCAGGACCTTCACGCGGTCGCCGCCGAGCTTGATCGGGGGCTTGGACTTGTCGGTCGTGCTGTAGGGGTAGTCGACGAGCTCGACGACCCAGAGGCGGCCGCGGTCGTCCCAGGTCATGGCGACGGGGTTGACGACGTCGGGCTCGGCGGCGAACAGGCGCACCTCGAAGCCGTCCGGCACGCGGAACTTCTTCACGGCCTCGTCGGGGTGGAGCGCCGCGGAGGGCGCGGGCTCGCGGCCCTTCTCGGCGGCCGTGAGGACTTGTGCTTGCGCCGGTGAGCTCGCCCAGAGTGCGAATGCCACCGCCGTTGTGCCGAGCACCGTCTTCCGCATGGGTCGTATCCTCGTTTGTCGTCGTTCGCGCGCCTGCGCCGGCGCTTCGAATACCAGCAGTCCTACCGGATTGCCGCGACGACGCCAAGCGACCGCCGGGCGGGCGGCCGAGAAGCTGGGCGCGCGCAGTGTTCGGCATCTCCCGAGCGCGCGCATAACTACCCGGGAGACGCGCACGCGCTCAGTTCGCTACCAAAAAGCTCATCGTCAGGGTGACAGTTCACCAATCGCGCTTCGTGAGCAGGGGCACGAATTCCAAACACGGGCCGGATTTTCCACTCGGGCGCGCCACGGACTTTGCGATAAGTCTCCGCGGACGACCGCGAGGAAATGACATTCGGTCCCTCCGCAAAAGCAGGTACGGAATGGAAATAGATTAGCCTTCTAACCTTTCTCCTTCCATCCTGTCTGATATGGCGTCCGCGGCGTATCGCGGCGATCGAAACGAAACAAAAAGCAATCACTTGAGGTATCCCCATGACCAAGAAACTTTTCACCACCGTTGCCGCCCTCGCCCTTGGGTCGACCGCCTTCATGAGCACGCCGGCCCAAGCCGACTGGCGCGATTACTACCGCGACCGCAGTTCTCGCGATTACCGCGACCGCGACTGGCGCGACCACGACGGCCGGTTCGGCCGCGACGTCGACTACAACATCTCCATGAGCGAGGTGCCGTACCGCGTCCGCGAAACGCTGGACCGCGAGCTCGGCCGGCTACAGCGGCGCGTTGAGCAGGTCTGGTTCGTCCGGCGCGACGGCAAGGAATTCTACCGGTTCCAAGTCGACCGCCGCGGGAATGACGACCTGAGCTTCCGCATCAGCCCGGACGGCCGGCTGCTGAGCGTGCAGGAAGTGAACGACCGGTTTGAGCGCCGGTACTAAGCGATCAGTCCGATAAGAGTGCCTGCGGGTGCGACACGAGCGTGTCGCACCCGCTTTCGTTTGCGCCCGCGGCTCGAACAGAACCTCGCTCCCGATCCTCGACTGCCCCATTCCGGGCCACTGCTTAGAGGGCTAACCATCGCACTGCTGACCTGTCTAATACGGCGTCCGAAACAATTGACGCGACGACGCGACAGACGGACGCAAACACAGCATTTACGACCGAAAGAGACGGGTGATTTATGAAGCGTTTCCTGACCACCGCCGTTGCGGCGCTGACCCTTGGCAGCGCCGCCCTGATGACGACCTCGGCCTCGGCCGATTCGCGCTACGGCAATCGGTACGATCACCGGTACAACGATCGTCACGATCACCGGCACGACCACTACCGGCCCGCCTGGCGGAACTTCGACTACGACATCAGCATGAACGAGGTGCCGTGGCGAGTTCGCGAGACGCTCCGCGACGTGGTGCGCGGGCGCGGGATCGAGGCGGTGCAGTACGTGAGCCGGGACGGCAAGCTATTCTACCGGTTCCGCGTCGACCGCCGGTACGGGCCCGACCTGAACTACCGCATCA
>DASPKW010000232.1:0-11814 GCA_035627895.1 Tepidisphaeraceae bacterium
CGAGGGGAGTTTCCAGGACGTCGACGCGAACTTGCCGGTGCATTACGGGAAGAAGGTCAAACCGCCGACGGACCCGGGCGACCCGGAGTTGAAGAAGGAGTACGACGCGAAGGTCGCGGCGCAGAAGGCGGCGGGGGCGGCGAGGCTGAAGGACTTGGTGGACGCCTGCCGCACGACCGACCCGGCGGCCCGGCGCGAGAAGCTCGAGAAGGTGCTCGACGTCGACGGGTTCCTGACGTTCATGGCGTGCGAGGTGCTGACCGTGCACTGGGACGGGTACACGGGGAATAAGAACAACTACCGGATCTACCACAACCCGACGACCGGGAAGCTGTCCTTCGTGGCGCACGGGATGGATCAGATGTTCCAACGGCCGGACTACCCGCTGATCGGGCCGGCGAACGGGACGGTCGTCGGGCGGGCGCTGCTGGAAACGCCTGCGGACCGGAAGCGCTTTTTGGATCGGCTGGTAGAGATCCGCGCGAAGGTGTTCACGGCCGAGCGGATGGAGCCGGAGATCGACCGGCTGTCGGCGCGGTTCATGCCGCTGGCGACCGAGCTCGGGGCCGGGGTGGTCAAACAGCACAAGGACCAGGTGGCGGCGCTGAAGGACCGGGTCAAGCAGCGGATCGCGAACGTGGACCGGTTGATCGAGCAGGCGGGCCGGCCGATCGAGTTCGACTCGTCGGGGGCGGCGCCCTTGGCGAAGCAAAGGTGGGAGGCCCACACGTCGGCGGGAAGCCCGGCGCACGAGCAGGTGACGGTGGACAAGGTCGCATGCCTGAAGTTGAAAGTGACGGCGGAGGCGCGGGGGTCATGGCAACTGAGCGTGAACCTGCCCGGGGGGAAGTACGTGCTGGAGGCTCGGGTGAAGGCGACGGGGGTGGTGCCGGCGGGAACGCCCGCGCCGGCGGGCGGGGCCGCCAAGGCGCCGGCGCCAGGTCAGCCGTCCGCTGGAGTGGGGATCGGGCTCCGCGGCGGACAGATGTCGGCGCCGGTGACCGGGACGGGGGATTGGACGATCATGCGGCAGCCGTTCGAAGTGACCGACGCTAACGGGACGGCTCCGCTGCGGCTCCAGTTGTACGCCAAGGCGGGGGAAGTCCTGTTTGACGTCGGGTCGCTCCGGGTGTTGAAGGCGAAGTGACGCTGCGATGATTCCTCGTGGCATGGGTACCGCCCGCAGGGCGATACCCGTGTCCGGCGCTCATTCACGCGCCACCGCGCTCCACTGCGGGCGGCGCTGTCGCTTGCCTACGGGTCGCGGCGTGGACTCAGAAAAACCTGGGGCCGAGAACCTTTTACGAATACGTGTGTCTAACGAACGACGGTGACATTCCGAAGGGGGACGGTGTCGCCCGACCGGTTCGGGTGGCCAGTTAGTTGGTGAAGCGGGGATCGGGACGAACGCACCCTTCTGAGAGAGGCACCTATGACCGGGACGCGCATGCTGACGGCCTTGTTCGGGATGGCAGTGGCGGGGCTGGTCGCGTCGGATGTGCGGGGGCAAGGGGTGATCATCCCGCCGACGAATAACGTGGGCGGGGTTTACATCGATACCGACGGGACGGTGAAGGCGCGGACGACCGAGACGGCGGGCGACTTGGCGGCACAGCGTCTGCGCGCTAAGGCACTGAACGCGGGGGCGAAGGCGGACGGGGGGCTGACGTACGTGTCGATCCCCCGTGTGCTCGAGCAGGCCAAGGCGCTGGCGGCCGAGGGGAAGGAACTGCCGGACGATTTGCGGTACCTCGCGGGCCTGACATCGGTCCGATACGTGTTCATGTTCCCGGGCGAGAAGGACCTCGTGATCGCGGGGCCAGCCGAGCCGATCGACGCGACGAACACGCTCAACGCGTTCGGGAAGATCACCGGGCGGCCGGTCCTGCACCTCGATGACCTGGTCACCGCGCTCCGGATGGCGGCGGCGGCGGACCGGGTGCGCGGGACGGTGCCGTTCGGGTGCTCGATCGACCCGGCCCCGGACTCGCTCGACAAGAGCGCGGCCGTGATGCGGGATCACGCGCGGTCGAGCCGGGGCGAGCGCATGAAGGCGATGAAGGACGCGCTGGGGCCGCAAAAAGTGTCGCTGTTCGGCGCGCCGGACAATTCGCGCCTGTCGTTCGTGACCTTGGCGGCCGACTACAAGCTCAAGCGGATGTGCCTGGCGCTCGACCCGATCCCAGTCCCGGGCGTCGGCTCGCCGATCGACAATTCGCGCGCGGCGGGGAACCGGTTCTGGTTCGAGGCGAGCTACGCCCCCCTGCTCATGTCGCCCGAGGGTGACGCGTTCGAGATCCGCGGGCCGCGGCTGATGCTCAAGGCCGGGGCCCTGTTGTTCGACGACAAGGGCGGCGGTACGGAGACGGGCAAGCGGTTCGCGGCGAACTTCACGGCGAAGATCACCCAACTCGCGACGGTCACGCCGATCTTCGCGGACCTGCAGAACGTGACGGACCTGGCGCTGGTGGCGCACTTGATCCGGCACGACAAGCTCGCGCAGAAGGCGGGCGTCGACCTGAGTTATGCGGTGTCGGGCCAGGGGTACAAGGTGGGGACGCTGGCGACGCCGCGGAGCGCGGAGACCGTGGTGAACTTCACGGCCGGGTCGATCGTGGCGGGCGGGGTGACGCTAGACCTGGCGTCGCTGGTGGGTGGGATCAAGCGGGAGACGGATCCGAAGGGGGATTTGAAGGGCGTGAAGGTTCGGCCGGCGGGGTGGAGCGAGGCGAAGGGGAAGTAAACGCTGAGTGCGACTTGAGCCGCGGAGCGGCGGTAAAAAGTAGCCCGGGCGTGAGCCCTGGGTGGGTATGCGGCACCGCCGATGAGCCCCGGAGGGGCGAAAGATTGGGCGCGAAGTCGCCGATCGGTGTTCGACGTTCTGTCGCCCCCTTCGGGGGCTTTCCGTTTCGCTCACGCACTGACCCAGGGCTTGCGCCCTGGGCTACTTTTTGTCGCCCCTTCGGGGCTTAGGTTGGGGCAGGAAGGTTGGGGTGCGTCCCTCACTTCCCGATGCACCAGAGGGCTTTGTCAGAGCGGATGAAGAGTTGGCCGTCGCTGAGGGCGGGGGCGCCACTGCAGGGTTCGCCGATGGGGTTGGCGGAGATTAGTTCGTACTTATCGGAGGCGCGGACGACGTAGCAGGTGCCGTCGTCGGCGAGCCAGTAGACGTTGCCGTTGGCGACGAGGGCACTGGGGCGGTGGTGCTTGCCTAGTTCCTGGGACCAGAGGGGGTTGCCGGTCTTGGCGTCGTAGCAGATGCCGCGGCCGGCCCCCTTGTTCTCGTCCGTCACGAGGAAGAACCACTTGTCGTACGCGACGGGGCCCGGCACGTACGCGGCGAGGGACTGGCCCTTCTGGTGCCAGACGATCTTCCCGTCCGGCGTGACGGCCTGGCTGTGGTGCGTGGGGAAGCCGGCGGTGAGGAAGAACAGATTGGTGGCGGGCGAGTAGACCATGCCGGCGGCGAATTGCTCGGTGGGGCCGTCGAGAAGCCACCGCGGCTTCCCGGTGTCGGGGTCATAGGAGGCGGTGGACTTCGAGCCGGTCATGACCATGTGCTTGAAGCCGGCGACGTCGACGATGAGCGGGTTGCAATAGGAGCGGGTCTTGTTGGGGCGGTCGATGCGCCAGACTTCGGCGCCGTCGGCGCGCTTCAGGCGGACGACGTAGCCGTCGCCGTCGTGGTCGCAGTTGACGATGATCGAGTCGTCGTATGGGACGGGCGAGCAGGACCAGCCGTGGACGGAGGAGAACTTGCCGACGTGCTTGCGCCAGAGTTCCCTGCCAGAGAGGTCGTAGCACGCGACGAGGGCGAGGCCGTTGGTCTTGCCGCGGGGCGGGGCGTCGCCGCCGGTGGCGCCGACGTCGAGGAAGGTGACGAAGACGCGCTGGCCGTCGCAGTAGGGCGTGGACGAGGCGTAGGAGTTCAGGCCGTGCTTGCGCTCGAGCGGGGAGACGAGGACGGTCTGCTGCCAGAGGGTCTGGCCGGTCTTGCGGTCGAGGCAAAGCAGGACGCGCTTCTGCTCGGCCTCGATGGCGGTGTTGAGGAAGATGCGGTCGCCGACGACGATGGGCGAGCCGTGGCCCTTGCCGGGGAGGTCGACGCGCCAGGCGACGTTGTCGGTCTTGGACCACTTTGTGGGCGGGGCGGCGTCGGCGGACGAGCCGTCACCGCGGGGGCCACGCCAGGCGGGCCAGTCTTCGGAATATGCGACAGAGGCACAGAGGGCGCAGAGGAGGAGGCAGAGGAGGAGGCGCATTGATGGGTGGTATCGCGGGGAGGCGGCGGGGTTGAAAGGCGGTGGCACCCGACGAGTGACCGCGCCGACGCGCTCCCCTGCGGGCGGCGCTGTCGCTTGCCCTTCGGGTCGCGGCTCAACAATGTCGATCGTAACGGTACGTTTGCGCTAGACGTCGCAGATCTGCACGCCCTGGGCCAGGCTGGCGATCTTGTTCTGGCGGGCGGGGATGAACTCCTGGGCGACGTAGCCGGTGTACTTGGTGTCGAGGATGGCCCGCATGATGGCGGGGTAGTTGAGTTCCTGGGTCTCGTCGATCTCGTTTCGGCCGGGGTTGCCGCCGGTGTGGTAGTGGCCGAAGTACTGGTGGTCGCGCTTGATCGTGCGGATGATGTCCCCCTCCATGATCTGCATGTGGTAGATGTCGTAGAGGAGCTTGAACCGCTCGCTGCCGACGGCCTTGCACAACTCGATGCCCCAGGCGCTCTTGTCGCACATGTAGTCGGGATGGTTGACCCGGCTGTTGAGCAGCTCCATCACCACGTTAACCTTCTTCTGCTCGGCCAGCGCCATCACCTGCTTGAGCGCCTCGGCGCAGACCTTGATGCCCTCCTCGTCCGAGATCTTGCCCTCGAGCGGGGCGTCCTTCGACTTCTTCTTGAGGTGGCGGTTGCCGGAGAAGCAGATCACGTTCGGCCAGCCCTCGGCGGCGGTCGCCTCGATCGACTCGCGGAGTGCCTTAAGCAGGGGCTCGTGATTCTCCTTGCGGTTCAGGCCGATCTCGATGGTGATCGCGGGGTGGGACGTCATCGAGCCGACCAGGCCGTGCTCTTTGAGGACGGCGAAGTCCTTCGGCTGGATCAGGTCGACGGCTTTGAGGCCCATCTTCTTGGCGATTGGGGCGAATTCGGGGAGCTTGATCGAGCTGTAGCACCAGTGGCAGGCCGAGTGGTTAATCCGGCCGTTCTTGACGACGTTCTCTGTCGGCTGAGGCTTGGCGATCAGGCCCTGTGGCTGTTCGGCGGCGGACACCGCGGACGCGGCGATCGCGGCGGTGGCGGCGCCGAGGAGGACGTTGCGGCGGGAGACGTGGGCTTGGTCGGACATGGGCGCTCCGGTTGGAAGGTGGAGGGATCGTAACCCGGGACTGGGGAGCGCGAAAGGGAAGTTGATCGAAACATGAAGACATGAAACATGACGGAGGGCTCCGCGCGCGAAAGCGCCCGACCTTGTTGGGGTCGGGCGCTCGGGTTGAAGGGGTCTTGGTTTTCAATCCGGCGTCGCGTCAGAGACTAGAGACCCGGAACGCTCCGGGGTCCATGTCGGCGAGGCGGTTGCCGACCGCGCTGCCGCTCTCGGCGCCCTTGCCGCGGCGGACGCTCGCGCCGAACCGCATCTTGCGGGTCAGGACGCGGACGTACCCGTCGGTCGGGTCGATCAGCTCGCGCGGGCCGATCTGGACGAAGCCGGATCTAAGCAGGTGCCGCTGGTGACACTCGAACGCCTCTTCGGCGGTCGAGTGCGTGCGGACCCAGTCCTTGTCGACGCAGGTGTTGCTCCCCGAGCAGTGGTCGGCCGGGGTGCCGCAAATGTGCCTGCGCATAAGTCACGCCTTTCGGATGGCGTGACACGCGTGTCGTAGGGTTGTGGAGGTGTCGAAGCGTGGCCCACCGGACACGGTGCCACGCGGCCCAGACGAATCCTCCCCGACGATCTCGCGGCACGGTCAGAACGACCGGCGGAGTTCGCGGGGAACGATGAAGTTTGGGCAAGGCGTCACACGGGGCTCCTCTCGTTGCGGGACGGGGGCACCACGTGCGGGAATCTAAGATCTGACAGCGGTAGGTAATACGCTCGGACGTCATCGGACCCTGTCGCGGATCACGCCTGTTCCCCTGCTCAGGATGTCCGCTTGCTCACGCCAGTACATCTGTGGCAGATCATCTAGTCCGAACCAGTGGACTTCCCAATCCCGGTGGTCGGTGGGCTGGCCGGTGATCTGGTCGGTCTGGAAAAGGAAGTAGTGGGTGGTCTGC
This sequence comes from Tepidisphaeraceae bacterium, assembly GCA_035627895.1. Classification (GTDB taxonomy): domain Bacteria; phylum Planctomycetota; class Phycisphaerae; order Tepidisphaerales; family Tepidisphaeraceae; genus DASPKW01. Next base: position 6,278 of record DASPKW010000232.1, read on the forward strand.
CAAGTGTGGCGCTTGCCGGTGAGGCGCTCGGCCTTTCCGAGCGGGGCGACGAGGGTCAGGCGGGTGAAGCCGGCCTCTTCGGCGATCTCACGGGCGGCGGCCTGCTCGTGCGTCTCGCCCGGTTCGACCCCGCCCTTGGGCAGGACGTACTCGGCGGTGCCGCGGTCGCGGATGAGGGCGATCAGGACTTGGCCCGTCTTCGGGTCGAGGCGGGCGACGACGCCGCCTGCGCCGGTGCGCAGGCGGACGTTCTCGGGGCGGGTGTAGTAGAAGTCGGGGGCGGGCATGTCGGGGATCAGTTGTCGGTTGTTCGGGCTTCGTTGTCCATGGAACTTTTCGGGGGGCGGAGCGTCGGAGTAGGGTGACAATGGGTGACGCACTTCACATCCGAAGCGCGACCGTGGGCTACCGCCCTCGGCTATCAAAGTCGGACGGTCGGACGACGAGAGGAATTGTTATGCGACGCTTACCCCCCCTGCTCATCGCGCTGATGGCGCTTGCGTCGTCGTTCGCTCGCGCGGACGGGTTCATCGTGATCCACCCGCCGTCGGAGCCGATCCGGGTGCCGCGGGGGCACTTCTCGTTCGCGCCCCTTGAGGTGACGTACCACCGGGTGAGCGTGGAGGTGAACGACAACGTCGCCGTCACGTCGGTGGACCAGGAGTTCTACAACCCGAACCACCAGCAGCTCGAGGGGACGTATTTGTTCCCGCTGCCGGCCGGGGCGCACATCGATAAGTTTTCGATGGACGTCAACGGGACGATGCAGGAGGCCGAGCTGCTGCCCGCCGATAAGGCCCGGGCGATTTACGAGGACATCGTCCGCCGGTCGAAGGACCCGGCCCTGCTGGAGTACATGGGCCGCGACGCCTTCCGCGTGCGGATCTTCCCGATCGAGCCGCACAAGGGGAAGAAGGTCAAGATCAGCTACACGCAGCTGCTCAAGAGCGACACGGGGCTGACGGAGTACACGTACCCGCTGAACACCGAGAAATTCAGCGCCCGGCCGCTCAAGGAGGTGGCGCTGAAGGTCACGCTGAACTGCAATCAGCCGATCAAGTCGGTTTATTCGCCGTCACACAAGGTCGAGATCAAGCGGGACGGCGAAAAGCGCGCGGTGATCGGGTTCGAGGAAAAGAACGTCCGGCCGGACGTCGATTTCAAGCTGATCTTCTCGAAGAACGCCAATCCGGTCGGGATCGATTTGCTTACGTACCGGGTGAGTGGCGACGACGGGTACTTCCTGCTCATGGCCACGCCGAGTTCGGACGCCAAGGCCGCCGTCCAGCCGAAGGACGTCTGCCTCGTGTTCGACACGTCGGGCTCGATGGCCGGGAAGAAGATGGACCAGGCGAAGAAGGCGCTGGCGTTCTGCCTGGCGAACTTGAACGAGCAGGACCGGTTCGAGATCGTGCGCTTTAGCACCGAGGCTGAACCGTTCTTTGACGAGTTGAAGCCGGCGAATAAGGAGAACGTCGACAAGGCACAGCAGTTCGTCGCGTCGCTCAAGCCGATCGGCGGGACGGCGATTGCGGACGCGTTGGGCAAGGCGACGGCGCTCGGTTCAAAACGGGGCGACGCCGACAAGCGGCCTTACGTCGTCATCTTCCTGACGGATGGTTTGCCGACGATCGGCGAGACGAGCCAGGAGAAGATCCTCGCCGCCGCGAAGGACGGGGCCAAGGGGACGACCGCCGCCGCCAACACGCGGATTTTCTCATTCGGGATCGGCACGGACGTGAACACGCACCTGCTCGACCGGCTCGCGGAGGACACGCGGGCGGTGAGTCAATACGTGCTGCCGGAGGAGGACATCGAGGTCAAGTTGTCGAACTTCTACACGAAGATCAAGGAGCCGGTGCTGTCGAACCTGGCCGTCGCGTTCACGGGCGACGTGCGCGTGACGCAGCTTTATCCCAACGCGATGCCCGACCTCTTCAAGGGCGACTCGCTGATGGTGTTCGGGCGGTACACCGGTAAGGGCGGGGCGTCGGCCGCGAAGATCACGGGCACGCTGAGCGGCGAGAAGAAGGAGTTCGTCACGGACGTGACGTTCACCGAGTCCGACACGAAGAACACGTTCATCCCGCGGCTGTGGGCGACGCGGCGCGTCGGCTGGCTGCTGGACGAGATCCGCCTGCGCGGGGAGACCAAGGAGACGAAGGACGAGGTGGTTCGGCTGGCGCGCGAGCACGGGATCGTCACCCCGTACACGGCGTACCTGATCCTGGAAGACGAACAGCGCCGCGGCGTGCCGGTGGCGATGCAGAACATGCGAGAGCTGGGCGCCGACCGCGACGCGCTGGCGACGGCGCGCGAGCGGCTGGACGGCGTGCGGGCCGAGGCCGCGGCGCCCGACCGGCGCAGCGGGAAGGCCGCGGTCGACACCGCCCGGAGCGTGAGCGGCCTGAAGACCGGCAGTCACGAGATGGCGGCGGCGCCGAAGGAAGATCTGGCGAAGCGGGCGTACGGCGGCGGTGGCGCGGGCGGCGCATCAGCCGCGAGGCCTAGCTCGTCGGGCCGACCGACCGACCCCACTTCCACACTCGCCGTGCGCGGGACGAAGGTGAGCGATGACGCCGAGGGAGAGTTGGGCTACCGGGCCGAGAAGTCGCAGAATTACGCGGAGCAGGCGCGGATCATCAACGGCCGGGCGTTCTACCAGAACGAGAACGTCTGGAACGACTCGACCGCGCAGTCGAAGAAGGACCTCAAGACGGTGCAGGTGAAGTTTGGTACCGACGAGTACTTCGAATTGCTCAAGAAGCACCCCGAGGCCGCCCAGTGGCTGGCGCTCGGGGATAATGTCGACGTGGTGATCGGCCAGACGTTGTACCAGGTGCGCGGCGGGTGAGTGGCCGCGGCGCGACCGCTGTCCAGTGTCCGCAAGGGGAACGCATCCCCGCGGAACCGGGGGGCAGAGCCCACCCTGCGCCCGGGCGCGCCGGTGCCGGCGCGCCAGGGCGGGCGGGTGCTTAGTCTCTCGACCCGTTCGGGTTGTCGTCGCCGGAGGCTTCGCCCTCGCTGATCTCGCCGACGAACGAGTCGTCGACGCGGTCGGGGTCGCCGCGTGGGGGCGCGTTGACGGCCGACGCGCCGCGGCCGGGGGTTTCGGACTCGATGTCGCCCTCGGCCTGGTGGGTCGTGCCCTCGATCTTGCCGTACTTCGGGCCCTTCCGGCCCGTCGCCGGCGGGCCGGACGCGAACTCGCGGGACGTGCCGTCGGAATCCTCCGGTCCCGCCGGTCGATCGGGGTCGGGGGCGGATTGGGACAGGCCGGCGCCGCCGATCCCGACGACGTCGGTGTCGATGTCCCCGCCGGAGGACGCCCCGACGCCGCTGGCGTTTCCGCCCGCCCCCGCAGTTCGGCCGCCGTCCCCGTCGCCCGCGTAGGGCTGGGCGTGACCGGGGTCGGACGCCTTGGTGTTGGCCGAGACGTAATTCCGCTCGACTGTGCGATCGACGCGGGCACCGAAGTCGTTCTTGCCGCCGAAGGACTTGGCGGCCTCGGGGTTCGAACCGACTGGGGCGGCGTCGGTGCCCGCCGCAAGTTTCTTCTCGGTGGTCGAGCGTTGACGCCCGGCGGGTTTGTCGGTGGGGGGACGCTTACCGCGGCTGCCACCCTGGGATTGATTTCGGGCCATGGACAGACTCCTTTCGAAGATTCGACGTGCCACGACGGACGTCGCGTAGCCGCGACGGCACGACGGGGCACGTGGTAGGATGGAGTGCAATGGACAGGCCGCGCGACGAGGTAAAACGTATTGATGAGACGGGTGTGTCAGGGCTGACGTTGCGCCCGGTGACGGAGACGGACGCGCCGGCCGTGCGGGAGCTCATCTTTTCGGTTCTGGCCGAGTTCGGTTTGCGGCCAGACCCGGCTTCAACGGACGCCGACCTGTACGCCATCGAGGCGACCTATGCCGTGGCGCGCGGTCGGTTTGACGTGCTGGTTGATGGCGAAGGGCGAATAATTGGTTCGGTAGCGCTGTGGCCGGTGGACGGGCGGACGGTCGAGCTGCGGAAGATGTATTTGTCAGCGGCTGCGCGCGGCCGGGGGGTGGGGCGGTGGCTGTTGGATCATGCCATCGCCCGGGCGCGCGAGGCCGGGTTCACGCGGATGACGCTGGAGACGGCGCGGGTGCTCGAGGGGGCGGTGCGGCTTTACGAGAGGTACGGGTTTAGGGCGTACGTGCCTGAGCACATCGCGGGGCGGTGCGACTTGGCGATGGAGCGCGCGATCTGACCGATCGCGGCCGTCACATTCATGGTCGACGGTTGTGGTGCGCCGTTGACCGCCTCATATAGCCCGCCACTTGTGGCGGGACGGTGTGGTCCCGCCGAAGTCGTCCCTGCGCGACCGTCTGCGCGGCGCGAGGAAGCAGCGCGACCCGTAATTTGAACACGGTTTCCCGCCACAAGTGTCGGGCTATATGAGACGAGATTGCGCGAGCCGAAAGGTCCTTGAGACGATCGGGTGCGGGTCGCCCGATTACTTCTTTTCCCCGTCCTTCTTCGCGGTCACCAGTTCCAGCTTGGGCTTGAGTTCGAGTCGGAGGTTTTTGAAGCGGACCTCGGTCGGGCCGCCGGAGTGGACTTGCAGGCCGAAGATGCCGACGCGGGCGCCCTCGCGGTCCTCCTCGAGCTCCGAGCAGAGGTTGCCGTTGAGCGCGGTGAGCACGTTGGGGCCGACGGCGACGATCTCGTACGTGTTCCACTCGCCGGGTTTGACGAACGCGTCGCCGTCCTTCTTGGCGAGTAGGCCGCGGCCCGATTCCTCGTAGATCTTGCCCCACCAGCCCTTGCCCATGTCGGCCTGGTAGCCCTTCATCTCGTGGCCCTTCCACGGGATCGAGCGGAACTGGATGCCGGAGTTGGCGGTGTTCGGCGTGAGCTTGACGTCGACGATCAGGCGGAAGTCGCCGACCTCGAACTTGGACTTGAGGAAGTCGTTCTTCTTCAGGCCCTTCTCGCTCTTGCCGACGATCTCGCCGTTGTCGACCTTCCAGATCGACATGTCGCCGTACCACATGGCCAGGTCGGTGCCGTTGAAGATCTGCACGAACCCGTCCGGGCCGGGGGCGGGGAGCTTGATCTTCTCGTCTTCGGGGGCGGCGGCGGGCTTTGCGGGCTGCGCGGGGACGGCGGGCTTGTCGGCGGCGAACGAGAACGCGCCGGTGAGCAGGGCGACGCCCGCGACGGTCGAGCAGACGATGCGGTTCATGTGTGGGCTCCTCGAGAGGTGACTGGGGAAGGATAACCCTGCGCGGGCGCGGGGCAAGGCGCCGATCCCTCTTGTAGCCGCCCCGCTTGCGGGGCGCGTCCGAGAGCGCAGATTCGCGGTCAACGGTGATTCCGTAAATGGCGCACTTGGACGCGCCCCGCAAGCGGGGCGGCCACAAGAGGGATCGGCGCTACTTCTGTTCCGACAGCAGGTCTGTGATGACCTTTCCATCCGCGCCGGGCAGGTCCAAACCGAGTAGTTTGGCGATCGTCGGCGCGACGTCGACGTTGTCGATCACTCCGAGGCGCGTGCC
>DASPKW010000233.1:0-5696 GCA_035627895.1 Tepidisphaeraceae bacterium
ACGTGATTAGGGGCGGCGGGGGCAACGACACGCTCCGCGGCGGCGGATTCCCAAGACTCGCGCCCGGCCCGTCCGTCGCCCACCGGAACGACGCCGACGCACGCCCGGCGAGGCGTGCCCGAACATCCCACCCGCGCCCCGGCGTGCGGCGGGGGCGGCCGCCCGTGTTGCGCTCGGCAGTCCTATCTCATGAATCTCTGCTTCCTTCAGACTACGGCCGGCGAGACTGTTCAGCGCGCAAGGCGAGCGCGTTCGCGCCCGCAGCAGGACCTCCCGCGTATGCGGTCGCGCCCTCGCGCCCGGCAGCCGGGGGATCACGCCAAAACCGACTCGCAGCGCCGCAAATAGTCCGCGACGTCGCGGCCCGCCGCCGCGGTGGCCGCGGCATCGGCACCCCGCCCCCCGTCGAGGTAATCCGCCGCGGCGTCCGCCGGGCCGGGGTCGAGCAGGTCGTGGCCCGCCTCGCCGTACAGCGCGTCCGCGCCCGCGCCGCCGCGGAGCGTGTCGTTGCCCCCGCCGCCCCTAATCACGTCGTCGCCCCCGCCGCCGTCGAGCACGTTCGTCGACGCGTTGCCGGTCAGCACGTCGGCCAGCGCCGAGCCGCGCACGTTCTCCAAATCGGGGCCGAAGTCGTCCGCCGCCGCCGCCGCGGCCGCGCGGGCCCGGGCGGCGCGGCCCGCCGGAAGTGCCGGTGCAATCAGACCGTCGTTGGCCAGCCCGTCGAGCGAGGCGCGCACCGCCGCGGTGGCGCGGGACAGGTCCAGCGTGTCGGTGCCCCGGCCGCCGCGGTAGGTGGTGCCGCCGCCGACCGCCGCGGGCGCGAGCAGCGTGTCGTGCCCGCGGCCGCCGTCGAACAGCGCCCCGGGGGCGGCCCCGGCGCCGTCGATCGTGTCGTTGCCGCCGTCCCCGGTCACCGTGTCGACGCCCCCGCCCGACCCGCACACCAGGTCGTCGCCCGCGCCGCCGGAGACCCGGTCCGAGCCGGCGTTGCCGGCGATGGTGTCGTTGCCGTCGCGGCCCAGGAGCGAGTCGTCGCCGTCGCCGCCGGCGATCGCGTCGGCGCCGTCGGAGCCCAGGATCGTGTCATCCCCGTCGCCGCCGAGGATCAGCTGGCCGCGGAGGTTGCCCAGCTCGACCCGGTCGTCGCCAGCACCGGCGTCGATCACGGCCGGCACCTGCGACGGGGGGAACGGGAAGTTCGCGTCGACGCGCACGTCGTCGTCGCCCGCGCCGGCGTTGATCACGGCCTTGGTGAACGGCAGCGACGTGCCGATCGGCACCAAAAACTCGTCGCCGTTGAGGACGACGGTGAAGAAGTTGCCGGCCAGATCGGCGAAGTACTGGAACCGGATCGTGTCGGCGGCGGCGGTACCGTCGACGGTGATCACGCCGGTCGCCGGGTTGTAGCGCGGGCCGGGGTCGCCGCCCTCGCCGTTGACCAGCGTGTCGTTCCCGCCGTTGCCGAGCAGGACGTCGATCCCCTCGTCGCCGAACAGTTGGTCGTCGCCGGTCGAGCCGCGGAGCGTGTCGTCGCCCCCCCCGCCGGCCAGCGTCGCGGGCAGGTCCGTCTCGACCGAGTCGTCGCCCGGGCCGGCGTTCACCGAAAAGTCCGGGGCGCCGGGCGACCCGCCGCGGATCCGCACCGAGTCGTCCCCCCCGCCCGCGTCGACGGCGACGAACGGGAACGGCTGCCCGTTCGGAAGCGGAAACGTGTGGGTCGTGCCGTTGTCGTTCACCGTCAAAACGAACGACGTCGTGCCGGCGGGGCCGAAGTCGATCACGACGAACTCGGCGGCGTCGGTCCCCGTGACCCGGAGCGTCCCGTTGTCCAGGGCGACGGCGAGCAGGCGGCGCGGCTCGAGGCGGTTGAACATAAAAACCCTTGGCGAAAGACGTGGCCCGCGGCGGCCCGGTGAGACGGGCCAAGGGCCGCGGGCGGAGAGCATTGTACGAATGGCGATGGACCGAGGGCACGGGCAAAACTGCGGGGGACCCAACCGGCGGGCGTCCGCACGAAGCGCGGGCGAACGGGCGGATCGCCCGTCCACGCCCTCCTCACACGCCCAGGCGCGAGCTCCGGCGCCGCGAAGGCGGACGGACGGTCGGCTCAAGTTTCCCGCTGACACAATTGAGATTCCGACGCGTCGGGTTACGCTGACGACGTCGCGCGCCGCCGTGCGGGGGGAGAGAGAACGGTCGCTCGTCCCCAAAGGACCCGCTCGTAATGCACATCGGCACCTTAACGATCCGCGACCGGGTGTTCGCCGTCACCTCGGCGACGCTGCACGGCTACATCACCACCGCGGGCGACGACTGGGCGTGCGAGTGGCACGTCGAGATCGACACGGAAGAACGCCGGTTCGCAGTCGACGACGAACCGGACGTCTCGCTCCCCTGGAAGCCGGCCGCGTACGTCCACCACCTCCGGGCCGGCCTCAAGTCGTGGCGCGACTTCGACGGGGCCGCGTTCGAAGGGGAGGACGAACAGGGACCGGCGCTCAGCGTCCTCCGCGGCGAGACCGCGTATCGGCTGTACGTCGTCGAACACGCGGAGGTGAAACGGAATCGGCTCGAGTTCTCGAACCGTGACGGCAACGTATTCGACCTGGTGTGGACGGGTGCCGCGGAGGTGTTCGCGGGCGAGGAGTATGACGACGACGTCCCGTTCCGTGTCGAGGCGAAGATCCGGTTCGGGCACGTCGCCGTGTCGCTCAGCACGAGGGATGAGGACGCACCCCCGCCGCCGGTCGCCGAGGTTTTCGCTAAGGCCCTCGACCTCGCGGCATTCCGGCAAGGGCCGACCCGCGAGAGCCGCGACTCGAGCGGCGCGCGGACGTGGCGCACCGAGTTCGAGCCGGTGTGAATTCTCGCGCCCGGCCCGTCCCTCGTCCACCGGAACGCCCCCGCCGCACGCCCGGCGAGGCCCGCTCGAACTGCTTCCCACCATCCCGGCGTGCGGCGGGGGCGGCCGCCCGTGTTGCGCGTGTCAGTCCTATCTCATAAACCTTCGGCTCGAACAGCGTGGCGGCATCGAACGGCGCAACTCGTGGGCGAACACACACCCACCCTCCGAGCGAACCCCGAAGGTCGCGGGTGCCTCGGCGTGGCTTCCGCGCCATTCAGGGGCCGCCGCGACCGGCCCGGACGGACGGCTGCGCCGGCGGTGAAAGGCTCTCGCCCCATCGCCGCCCGCTACCGCGCCGCCGGCTGGGTCCCCGCCTTCCGCGCCTTCGCCGCCGCCGCCGCCTTCGCCGCCTCATGGGCGACCCGCGCCGCTGCCGCTTTCGCCCGGAACCCGGCCGGGTCGAGCAGGCGGACCGTGACCGTGTCGTCGTCGGCCAGCCGGAACTCGAATGTCCCCGGCACGCCGTTAAACGCGAACGGCGCCGTCCACCGCGATGGGTCCGCCGGGTCGGGGGCGCCGGCCCCGTGGCGGATGGAGTACGGCAGGTCGTCGGCCGAGCGGATCGGCTCCCAGAGTGCCGCGTCCCACCTGGCGGCGTCCCACCACGCCATTCGGGGCAGGCCCCCCGTCCACCCGGCCGGCTCGACCACCGCGGCCCCGAGGTGCCACCCCCGCCCCTCGACCACGACGAGCCGCCGCCGCCCGTCGGGCGTGTGCCGCTCGTTGCAGAACAGGGTCGGCACCGGCTTCCGTGCCCGAGGTTGCGGCTCCCGCGCCCGGTGCCACTCGTCCTTGAGCGCCGCCCACCGCGGATCGGCCCGCACCGCCCGCCCGCCCGCGTCGAGCACATATTCCCCCGGCCACGCCGCCACGAGCGCCGCGGCCGCGGCGGGGTCCGTCTCCCACACCGGCCGGTCCTGCGGCAGTTCCGCCGACAAGCACGCGGCCTGGAGCCGCATCAGCTGGTAATGCCGCCACGCCCGCGGGCCGTACGCGATGCCGAGCCCGACGACGAGCAGCAGCAGCCCCACCGGCCAGAGCCGCACCGCGCGGCGCAGCCCGCGCCGCCGCGCGGGCGGGGCGTAATCCAGGGCGGGAGGCGCGGGCGTCGGATCGCTCATCGCGACGGCGATCGTACCGCGCGGCACCCCGCTCCGCCCGGCCGCCCCCCGCGCGTAAGGGGAAGCCCGCCCCTCGCCCACCGGAACACCCGCCGCACGTCTGGCGAGGCGGCCGCCCGTATCACGCTGGGCAGCCCTATCTCCCGAACCTTCGCCGCCGGTGGCGCTGCCCGCTCCCGGCCGAACAAGGCGCGGTCGCGGCAAGGGCGGGCGACGATCGGCCACGCGAGCGGCGGGCCGTCCGCCCGTGGGCGCCCCTCGACGCGCCCCCCCGTTCGACCTGCCGCTCGCGTCGGCCCGCCGCCTCGCGGGGCTGCCGGTCGTCGCGACCGTCACCACCCTCCTCGCGGCCGGCTGGCGCCGCGGCGCGACCCGCGCGACGGGTCAGCCGCCCGCAGTCGCCGACTGACCCGTCGCCGGGCCCGTCGCGGCGCTCCGCAGACGGTAGTGCCCTCCGCGGGCCGCGGTCGGACGCGAGCACCGCACGCCCGCCGGCCGCACCCCGCCTTTCGCCGAGTCGCGCAGCGACGATCGGCCGCGCAGGCCGAAGGGCGGGTATCATCGTGAGGCGGCCCGGGCGGAACCCCGGTGCGAGCATAGTCGACCAGCGCGGGGCCCCGCACATGGGATCGAGCTACATCGAATACGACGGTCAGGGGTTTTGGGCCAGGGACGAGTTGATCGAGCTGTGGCTGCGCATCTTCTCCGACCTGACCGCAGATGACGCGACCGACGATGAGTGGTTCGGTCAGGTCCGGCGTGAGTTCCGCGAGCTGGCGACCACCGGGTTCGTCGGGTGCGTCGACCCACGATTGGATGCCCTCATCGACGGCCGGGCCGATCGCCGGACGAAGCTGCTCCGACAGTCGGAAGCGGTGATCTCGGTCGTAGGCCGCCTTCCCGACGTTCTCACCCCCGCGCAGATGGGCGCGTGGCGGATCTCCGGGATGAGCGGCGCGGAGTGGGAGGAATACACCGCGGCGCGATACCCGGACTTGGGCGGACAACCGACCCAGCCCCTGCGCGACGTCGCGACCGCGTTCACGCGTCTACTCAACGGCACGTGGCGGGGCCGCGTCGAGGACACCTGGGTTCCACCGCTCGGCGGGACGTAGTCCGTAGGTGGGCGTACCCGCCCACGGATCACGCGGATGGCGCGATGGCGGACGGGCGTGGGCTACGGTTTGATTCCTCCTGTGCGCGGTCATCGTCCCTTCGCGCCATGCCCGTCCCTCGCCCACTGGAACGACCCCGCCGCACGCCCGGCGAAGCCCGCCCGAACTGCCACCCCGCGCCCCGGCGTGCGGCGGGGGCGGCCGCCCGTGTTGCGCGTGGCAGTCCTATCTCATGAACCTTCGGCATCGAACCGCGCGGCCGCGCGGGCATCGCGCGTCCGCCCCCCTTTCATTCCGCTCGCTGAAGCGAGCCCTACGCGAGCTCTACGCAAGCCCTACGCGTGCCCCTGCGCGGCGTGAGCCTCCGAGCGCCGCGAACCAGCGCCCCTTCGCGCACCGACAGCACAACCCCGCCGCCGCCGCACCCCCTCAGAATTGTCTCGCCATCCCACCCCCCACCTGCGACGATCCCCGCCACCATGCCCCGCCGCCGCCCCCGCTGGCCCCGCCGCCTCGTCCTCGCCCTCGCGCTGATCGCCGTCCTCATGACCGGCG
>DASPKW010000234.1:0-8154 GCA_035627895.1 Tepidisphaeraceae bacterium
AGAGAGAGAGAGAGAGAGAGAGAGAGAGAGAGAGAGAGAGAGAGAGGGAGAGAGAGAGAGGTGAACTGTGGCGACCGTCGATCGATCGCGAGCAGTTCTCGCGGACGTCTTGAACTCTCTTGTCTCTCTTCTGGCCTTGGCGTCCTTGGCGTCTTGGCGTTCAATCTCGTTCGAACAGCTCGGACGGAGCCTCGCCCTCCCACTCCGCACAAACGAAAACCGCCGCGCCGTCCGAGAGGGGACCAGCGCGGCGGTATTTCATCAATGCGATTGCGAATCCGACCAACTCAGCCAACTCGTCGCGACGGCCCCAGGGCACACAACCCGAACGCCCTGCGTCGCTCCCGAGCAACCCTCGATCAGTCGTTTCGGCGGATGTACTCGAGCTGCACGCTCCCGTACTTGCGCGACCCGCCACCCGCCGGACGCTGGGTCGGACTGCGGTCCGGGCAGCGGGACCCGTGGTGCGAGCGGCCCGGCGTCGTGGGCGTTGCGGCCGCGACGGGCGCCGTCGTCACCGGCCGGCGGTACATGCCCGGCGCGGGGGCGTAAAAGCTGCCGACCGGCACCGTGGACGGATCCGGCTGCACGACCTCGGGCCGCGGCTTGGGCTTGCGCCCGCGCCGGCGCGGCGTGAACGCCTCGCCCAGGTGCCGCTTGATCAGCTCCAGCATCTTCATGAACGGCGTGTCGCCCTTGAAGATGTACTCCTGGATCCCGATCGCCCGGGCGTTGCTGAGCAGTTGGGAATCGTGCTGGGCCGTGACTAGGAAAACCGGGAGGTTCGCCCACTTGGCCTGCTTGCGGATGCCCTGCAGCATCTGCACCCCGTCCATGACCGGCATCGCCAGGTCCAGCAGCACCATGTCGTAGTCGCGGCGGTTCAGGGCTTCCATGCCCTCCAGGCCGTTCCCGACCTCGTGAACTTCGTACCCCTCACACTTGAGCAGCGTCGCGAGCGGACGCCTGCAGTCGACCTCGTCGTCAACGATGAGAATGGTCGCCATCCGTGGCTTCTCCTTCCCTGAGATGTGAAAACGGCTGGTTAGTGCCCGATGCCCCCTGAACGAGGGCAGATAATACAAGTGGCCCGGCACGCGCCAACTGAAAACTTTACTTTTCTCTGTGGAAAACTCGGGACGACCTGTGGACGGCACGCGAGTGCGGGGAAATGTTCGGTACGCCCGAACGCGTGGAGCGTCGCTAAACAAGTACGGCGAGTTGCCGTTTAGCGCCCATATCGCGCGGACTACCAGGCGCGGTCCGAGCGCCGAAGAAAAACTCCCCCTGCGCCCGATCCCGCGCCGGCCAGGGGGCGCCCGATCAGCCGACTTTTCCGGATGTTTTCGCGACTCGGAGCCGCGCGTGCGCGGACGCGGTGCGTAGAGTGTTGCCGCGCGGCGCAGAACAGACGTCGGCTCGACCGGGGCGAGCGCATAGGGAATTTCCTTCACGCCGCACGATCCTTCCCCGCGCGCGGGGACATCTCACAACGTAAATTTTATCGCAATTCGATTCGACCATATGGGCATTCCCCCCCACGCCGCGGGCCATCGCGCTGTCGGGCGATGCGGATCACGGCACACGGCCCCCACGGCAAAACGAAGCGACCCGTTCGTTCTCGTGCGCGCGCGCCGGTCACTGCGGCAACGGTTTCACGCGCACGTTCCGCAGCGCGACCGGCCCGTGATCCCCCTGGAACATCAGCGGCCCGGTCGGTCCCTCCTTCGACGAAAGCTGCCCGCCCGTCGGCCCCGGCGCCGCCACGTCCTTGTGGATCTCCTTGCCGTTCAGCCGCACCGACACGAACTTCGCGTTCTCCGTCTTCTTCCCGTCCGCCCCGAACCGCGGCGCGAGGAACACGATGTCCAGCGTCTGCCACTCGCCCGGCGCCTTCGGCTCGTAATCCTCCGCGATCGGCTCCTTCGTGTTGTACAAGCCGCCCAGGTCCCCCTTGCCCGGCGGCTTGGCCTTGCCCTTGCCGAACGAGTCCAAAATCTGGATCTCGTACCGCCCCTGCAAGTACACCCCCGAGTTCGACCCCTTCGGCACCATCAGTTCCACGTGCACCTCGCAGTCGCCGAACTCCTGCTCCGTGTACACGTCGCTCCCGTGCTGCTTCTCCTTCAGATCATTGACGAGGATCGGCGCCTCCCCCGGCTCGCCCGTCGGCGACAGTTCCTTCGGCTTGTCCGGCGTCACCGCCACCGCCCCCACCACCTTCCACAAGCTCGCCTTCGCGTTCTTGAGCTTCCACCCCGACAAATCCTTCCCGACCAGGTTCGGCGCCCCCACCGCCGCCTCGTTCTCCGCCGCCCGCGCGCCGAGCACGACGAACACCGACAACGCACACGCGACGAGCGATCGATAAGTCACGAGAGTCCTCCGCAAGTGAAGTGAGTCGTTCCGTCGATTTGAACACCGCGCCCCGCACGACGTTGAACGACTCCCGCGCCCGTCCCCGGAAGGCCATACCCGCGCCGTTTCGTCATTCGACTTTCGACATTCGTCATTCCCCCTCGACGCCCTTGCGTCGCGCCCCCGCATCCCTATCGTACCCCTCCGCGTCCCCACCCCTTCCACATCCCAAGCCCAACACATGACCGGCCCCGCACTCGCCCTCGCCACCGCGGTCTTCTGGGCGATGTCGTCGATCGTCATGGCGTCCGTCGCCCGCCGCGTCGGCGCCTGGCGCGCCAACCTCCTCCGCATCTGCCTCTCCACCCTCGCGCTCTCGGCCATCGTCCTGCCCACCTACCTCCTCGGCCGCCACTTCCTCGGCCACGGCTCGCCCCCCCTGCCCACCACCGCGCAGCTCGTCTGGATCGTCCTCTCCGGCCTCGCCGGCCTCGTCCTCGGCGACATCTTCTACTACGAGGGCTTGGTCCGCCTCGGCCCCCGCCGCGCCGTCAAGTTCAACACGCTCGCGCCCGTCTTCACCCTCGCGATCGCCCACGTCTGGCTCGCCGAGGCCCTCACCCCCCGCGGCATCATCGGCGCCGCGATGATCCTTGCCGCCGTCGCCTACGCCGCCATCAACAAGCCCGAGGCCCCCGTCGCCGAAGGCGAGCCCACGACCCACGCCGCCGAGCCCGCCCACGTCACCCCCGCCGCCATCCTCTGCGGAATCCTCTCCGGCCTCTTCATCGGCCTCGGCTCCGTCCTAGGCCGACTCGCCTTCCAGACCGACCGCGCCGCCCACCCGCTCGACCCGATCGTCGCCACCGTCCTCCGCGTCGCCTCCGCCGGCGTCGTCCTCTGGCTCGTCCCGCTCGTCACCCGCTCGATCACCCGCACGCTCGGCGAGCTCCGCGACCCGGTCGTCCGCCGCCGCTGCGCCGCCGGCACCTTCTGCGGACCCGTCGCCGGCATGCTCTGCTACGTCGCCGCCCTCAACCTCGCCCCCGCCGGCGTCGTCTCCACCCTCATGTCCACCAGCACCCTCATCGTCATCCCCCTCGTCGCCCTCCGCTACAAGCTCCGCATCTCCCCCGGCGTCATCCTCGCCGCCCTCGTCGCCGTCGTCGGCGTCGGACTCATGACGATCTGACCGAGCGCAGAATCCCCCTCTCGCAAGCCCCGCCCCACCGACCAGCCCGTACTTAGCGGTCGCACCGAAGGTGCACGTGACCGCACCTCCCCCCAAGCGCTCATCCGCGCGCATCATCGTCGTCGTCCAACCGAGGTGGCAACACGTCGAACCCCCGCGCCTCCCGCCGCGAGCGTCTCGCCCGCCCGCCAAATCGATCGATCATCAGGAGCACCCCGACCGGAATCAGGATCCCGGCGCAGCAGCACGCCCACCCGAACCAGTCCGGCATCTCCTCGAACTGCCCGAGCGGTATCCCCGCCATCAATTACTTCACCGGCTTCAACACGATCTGCCGCAAGTCCATCACCGCCAGCCCCGGCTTCTTCACCGGCCGCACTGTCACGGTCAACTCCCCCGCCGGGAGCTCCACCTGCCCCACCGTCGCCGTCCGGAAATCCAGAAAGCTCTTCCCCGCCTCCAGCGGCACGGCCACCTTCTGGCCCTTCCCGAACTCGATCGCGATCTCCGCCCCCTTCGAGTTGGGCGCCAGCGAGTACTCCAGATCCACGTCGAACTTCCCGCCCGCCGTCAGCGTCGCCCGCCACGTCACCGTGTCCTGGTCGTTCGTCCAGTACCCGATGTTCATCGGGTTCTCGCCCTTCTTCTCAAGCTTGGCCTTCGCCCCGTTCACCGTCGCGTCGACCGCGAGCAGCGTCAGCGTCCGATCCTCCCCCTGCTTCACCACCGGCTTCTCCGGCCGCGGGTCCAGCGGCGCCTTCGCGGCAGGCTTCACCGGCTCGGCACCCATCACCGGGATCGTCATCAGCACGCACATCAGGGACAAATAGCGCATCGGGTTCGTTCCTCCGCACACACAATACCCGTCCCCTACAGTCAGCTGCAACGCAACGCGTTGCTGACGCGCGTTTCCCGCGCACTCACACTCCCCATCCCCCCACCACCCCATCACTCCCTCCCCCTCTCCCACACCAACTTCACGTCCGCCCGCTTCGCCTCGTTCTGCTCCCCGTCCGTCCGCTGCACGACCCGAAACCCCTCGCGCCGATAAAATCGAATCGCCCCCTCGTTCACCTCGAACGCCCACAACTCCAACCGCTCCCGCAATTCCTTCGCGCGCCCCAACAGCGCCGCCCCAACGCCCCGATTCTGATTCGCCGGGTCCACGTACAACTGCTCGACCGAATCCCCGCGCAGCGACAGAAACCCCACCCCCCGCGCCCCCTCCACGTCCGCCACAAACACCCGCCCCGTCCGCAGCATCACCCCCGCGATGTACTCCCGCTCCTCCTCCGGCCCGTGGATCGGCAGCAAAAACGACAACACCCCCTCCCGCGCCGACCGCCAGATCGCTTGGATCTCCGCGACCACCGCGGACCCGACCTCGTACGCGCCCGTCACTTCCCGTAACACGATCTCGCTCACGCCACGCCTCCTGCCCTCAAAGCGGCTTGGTCAACCGATACTTATCGGTCCCGACCTTCGCATCTCCCCCGTCCGACACTACACTGATTCCGGACTCGGGGGAAAATCGCCGATAGGGACGATAACGCGCCCCCGCACCCCCTGCTGACACGCGCCGGGCGCTCGGTTTGTTGAACAAGGACGTCATCCCCATGTCATCGCTGATCCGCAAAATCGCCCGCAAGGTCGTCGCCGACGAAATGCCCCGCCAGGGCGGCTTCCCCGGCGCCTCCAACTCCTTCCCCACCTGGGTCACCGCCTTCGACGACGTCCCCGCCCAGCCCCCGCGCCGCCTGATCGAGGTCGCCCTCGACGCGACCCGCGCCGCCCTCAACGACGTCTCGCTCGACGACCTCGCTAAGCGCCCCAACTGCCCCGACTACTTCACCATCTGGCCCGGCGAGCACTACAAGCTCCTCGCCGGCCTCCTCCTGGTCCTCAAGCCCAAGGTCGTCATCGAGATCGGCACCGACACCGGCCTGTCCGCCGTCACCATCAAGAAGTTCCTCCCGCCCGGCGGAAAGGTCGTCACGTTCGACCTCCGCCCCTGGAAGACCGTCGACGAGTCCGTCCTGACGGATGCCGACTTCGCCGACGGCCAACTCGAACAGCGCCTCGTCGACCTCGCCGACCCGAAGAACTTCGAGGCCAATCGCTCGCTGCTGGAGCAGGCCGAGTTCTTCTTCGTCGACGGCCCGAAGAACATCGAGTACGAGACCGCCCTCATGGCCCAGCTCGCCACCATCAAGTACACGACGCCCCCCATCATGCTCTGGGACGACACCCGCCTCGCAGGCATGGTCAAGTACTGGCGCGAGCTCAAGCACCCCACCCTCGACCTCACCAGCTTCGGCCACTGGAGCGGCACCGGCCTGCTCGAGCTGAAGTAACCGCCCTCCCGATCTCGAAAGCCCCGCCCCACCCAAAAGCACGTACTTAGCGGTCGCACCGAAGGTGCACGTGACCGCTCCTGCGCGCACGCCGTCCTGTAACCCTGCAGGGTGTGTAAACTGCGCACAGCTCGCGTCATCGTGATTCGAGCGCCGCTTTCGAAGCCGGTGCTCATGTGCACCTTCGGTGCGACCGCTAAGTACGACTTCGAACTGCGAAACGGGTTGCGCGATCGCTCACTCCGACAACACCCCCACCACCTTCTGCACGAACCACAAATCCCCTTTGCACCACGGCACGTCCACCCGCCGCGCCAACTCCTCCCGCGACATCCCCTCGGTCACCGCCATCCCCGTGAACACTCCCCACGCCAGGTGCGGCGGCGACACGTAATTCTCCCCCCCGATCATCCGCTCCCCCCACGCGTGATGCCACACCGGTAACTCCTGCGCCAGCGCCCGCAAATTCCGCCCCACCGCGTCCCCCGCCTCACCGGCGGGTGCGAATTGTGCAGCCCGCCCGTGTACAGCGCCGCCGGCACGTACGGCTCCGTCCCGTCCTTCAGATCGATCGCATAAACCGTCTGCGCCCACCGATTCCCCTTCAGAAACCCGACGATCGCCGCCTGCTCCGCCGCGATCCGCCGCGGCGTCGGCTTCATCGAGAACCCGCCCCACTTGTCGTGCACCACCTTGTCGTCCGCCTCGACCGCCAGCGCCTTCTGCGCCGCCGTCAGCAGCTTAGGCGACTGCCCCGGCGCGTGGTGGAACGACGCCGCCGGGTTCGTCGTCACGAACGCCTTCCCATCGAGAATCACCGGCGCGCAATCACGGGTTGAGTCCGCCCAGCTTGGCTGACTTCCACGCGAGCTTGCCATCACCGGTGAGGCAATAGACATGCATGTCCTCGGACGCGACCACAATCCGCCCGTCGCCCGTGACTGACGCCGGCGCCAGGATCGTCCCACCCGTCCGGAGCGTCCATGCGCGCCCCCCGCTCTTCAGATCGATCGCGTGAACCACCCCCGCCCGCCGGCGCCGCCCACACGCCCGCGCCCGCCTCGTACTGCCACGCGACCTTCCCCGTGTTCGCATCCAACCCCGTCACGTACCCCGCGTCGTCGCCGACGATCACCCGCCCCTCGTGATACAGCACCGCCGCCCCGACCGCCCCGCGCGCCTCGAAGGTCCACGCCGTCTTCCCCGTCGCCGGATCCAGCGCGTACACCCGCCCCGCCAGCGTCGGCACGTAAACTCGCCCCCCGCCCAAAATCGCCTCCACCCGCGTCGCGATCACCTCGTCATGAAAATCCCGAAACCACTTCCGCTCGTACGGCCCCCGCACGACCTCGTCCGTAAACCCCGACCGCTGCCCGTCCCGCCTCACCGTCGGCCAAGGCGCATCCTGCTCCGCACGCGCCGGCGCGACTATCAGCGTCGCGAGGATCACCGTCATCCAAAGTCGGAAGGAAGTCATCGCTGCGCATTACTGCTGAGCCCCAGCGCCGTTCGGGGCGCGCCCCCGGACACGCTCCGCGTCCCGCCCGCTAAAGCGGGCTCGCCGAATGGCGCGCCGCGCGCGCCGATCCCCCTCTTCATGTTTCATGTCTTCATGTTTCACGTTTCCCCCACCGTCCCACCTTTCGACAAACCACCCCCCCAACCCCTACGATTCCCCGACGGATCGCCTTTTCCCGCACCTCACCGACGGACCGACCGATGCCCACCGCCACCGCACCTGCCACCGCCACCCAGGCCAAGTCCTTCTACATCATCGACGGCCACGCCCACATCTACCGCGCCTACTTCGCCCCCTTCCGCGACCTCACCAGCCCCACCGGCGAGCCCACCAAGGCCACCTTCGTCTTCATCCAGCGCCTCCTCAACCTCATCGAGCAGCGCAAGCCAGACTACCTCGCCATGGTCATCGACGCCGGCGACGAGACCGTCTTCCGCAAGGAGATCTACCCCGAGTACAAGGCCAACCGAAAGTCCCGCCCCGACGACTTCCGCCCCCAGGAAGACCGCATCATCCAACTCGTCAAAGACCTCGGCATCCCCATCTTCGTCAAGCAGGGCTTCGAGGCCGACGACCTCATCGCCACCATGACCCGCCGCCTCTGCGACAAGGGGTTCGAGACGTTCATGGTCTCGTCCGACAAGGACCTCCGCCAGGTCGTCAACGACTGCACGAAGATGTACGACGCGTACACCGACGACGTCATCGACGCCGCCCGCATCGAGGCCAAG
>DASPKW010000235.1:0-11111 GCA_035627895.1 Tepidisphaeraceae bacterium
GGGGGAGGGCGGTGGAGACGGCGGCGGGGTCCTGGCGGCCGTGGAACGATTCGAGCTTGCGGCGGGTGTCGCGCGCCTGGGCGGTGGCGGCGTCGGTGGGCGGGGCGGCGGGGCTGGTATTCTCGGGGCCGGTGTAGGTGATGCGGTAGAGGCCGGACTGGGTGCCGCGGCCGCCGATGGTGGCGTACAAGGCGCCGTCGGCGCCGACGAGGACGTCGGTCAGGGCCCAGCCCTTGGCGACGGCGAAGGGCTCGAAGGTGGCGGTGTAGCCGGCGCCTTGCGCGGCGATGTGGACGGCGTAGAGGGTGCCGTAGGCCCAGTCGGCGGCGTAGTAGGCGTGCTGGTACTTGGCGGGGAAGCGGGCGCCGTAGCCGAACGCTGCGCCGGTGGGCGAGCCCTTGCCGGTGTTGGCGACCGCGGGGAGGGAGTCGGGGTAGTAGTCTGGCCACTTGCCGGTGCCGTTGCGCCAGCCGTGCTCGCCGCCGGAGGTGAGCATGAGGATGCGGGTGGGGCGGTACCAGGGGGAGCCGATGTCCCACTCCATGTCGGAGTCGTAGGTGAAGATGTCGCCGAAGGCGTTGAAGTCGAAGTCGTAGGCGTTGCGCTGGCCGGCGGAGAGGAACTCGAACTGCTTGCCGTCCAGATCGCAGCGGGCGATCCAGCCGGCGGGGGCCATGACGTTGGGGTCGTGCCCGCCGCCGTCGGGGTTGCGGGGGAGGAGCAGGTCTTCGGCGAAGTTGCGGAACTGAGAATTCGGGCTGAGGCGCTCGGGGGGCTTGGTGAAGTTGCCGGCGATCACGTAGAGCTTGCCGTCGGCGCCCTTGCGGACGGCGTGGGGGCCGTGCTCGCCGGCGCCGCTGAACTTGATCAGGGTTTCGAGCTTGTCGTACTGGTCGTCGTTGTCGGTGTCGGTCAGGCGGTACATGCCCGAGCCGTTGCCCGCGATGCCCTTGCCGTTGACGACGACGTAGAGCGCGTTGTCGGTGTAGAGCAGGCCCTGGGCGTGGCCGATCGGCTGATCGATCTTCTCGACCTTCGTGTCGGCGGGGGTGGCGCCGACGGTGACGCGGTAGAGGGGGCCGTTCTGGTCGGAGCAGATCAGGCGGCCCTTGGGGTCGGTGGTCATCGCGACCCACGAGCCCTGGGTCGCCTTAGGGACGGAGTAGAGGAGCTCGGCCTTGAAGCCGGGGAGGAGCTTGAGGTCTTCGGCGGGGGTGGCGACGCCTGATTGGTTTCCGCCCCGGCGCGGGGCGCCCCCGCCGGCGGCGGCGAGCGCGCCGCCCCACGGGCCGATGCCGAGTTTGCCGACGACGCGGACGTCCTTCCACGCGGCGTCGTCGAAGTCGGGCTTGGCGGAGTCGGCGACGACGGCGGCGTCCTTGGGCTGGCCGGTGACGTCGAGGAACTTCCAGGTGCCGTCGGTGAGGACGTAGGAGGTTTTGAGGCCCTTCCCGCCGATGTCGATGCGGGCGATCATGCCGGCGGCGCCGCCCTGATTATCGGCGCGGATCGTGACCACGTTCTTGCCCGGCTTGACGAGCTTGGAGATGTCGTGGGACATCGGGCGTTCCCAATCGGAGGAGGCGCCGATCGACTGGCCGTTGATGGAGACGTTCAACACGTTGTCGGCGGAGCCCCAGAACTTGACGGTCATGTCTTTGACGAGTTCGGGGCTGGCGTCGATGTCGAAGGTCTTGCGGAAGAGGACGGCTTGGTCGTCGGCGGTCTTGCCGGGCGTCCAGACCCAGTTGGGGGTGGATTCGGCGCCGAGATTTTCGGGCTGAACAATTGTCTTGGTCCGGGCGTTTGGCTTAGGCGGGTCGGCGGCGAAGCCGGTGACGGCGACCGCGGCGAAGGTTGCGGCGGCAAGGGCGAGCGAATAACGACCGAGTGCGGTAAGGTTCAGGCGCATAGGGCAACGATAGGGGAGACGTGGGGGTAGTCGTGAACGGATGACGGAGTGTAACGATTGCGTGCGCGGACGGGAAGCGAATCGGCGGCGTAGCGAATCACGGTTTTGACGACGAACGGACGCATGATGATGACGCTCACGATCGGACGGGCGGCGGCATGGGTGGTCGGCGCGTTGGCCGTGGCACTGGCGCACCCGGCGCTTGGGAATGACGGGGCCGTGCGCAAGCTTCAAGAGGAGCGCCTGGGGGTGCTGCGGGAGGTCGCGCGGCACGCGCGGGCGCTTTACGAGGCCGGGTCGACAACGCTGACGACGGTCGACGCGGCCGAGCGCGAGCTGTGGGCGGCCGAGCTCGAGCTGACCGACGTGCCGGCGAAGCGCGTCGAGATCCTGGGGCGGGCGTTGGGGGCCGCCCGGACGATGGAAGAGTACGCGCAGAAGCGGCACGAGACCGGGACGGGCAACGGACTGGAGGCGCGGCAGGCGAAGGCGGCCCGGTTGCAGGTCGAGATCGAACTGGCGAAGGAGCGGGGCAAGGCGGCGGCGGCGGCGAAGTGAGCGAGGCGCGGCGGGCGGAGCAGAGGAGCACGTGACGACAATGCGGAAGGCCGGTCAGACGGTTCGGTGGATCGGGGCTCTCGTGGCGATCACGGGCGCGGCGGCGACGGCGCGCCCCGTGCGGGCGGCGGACCCGTCGCCGTACGCATCGGCGACACCCCAACAGCTGGATGCGGCCTTCGCGCGGGACGTGAAGCCGGTGTTGCAGCAGTACTGCTGGTCGTGTCACGGCGGGGATAAGAAGAAGGGGGACGTGTCGCTGAACGGGTTTGCGACGCTGAAGGACGTGCAGGGGAATCGGAAGTTGTGGCGGAGCGTGGCCGAGACGCTGGACCAGCAGGTGATGCCGCCGGACAGCAAGCCGCAGCCGACGGACGCGCAGCGACAGGCGGTGCTGCTGTGGATCGAGCAGGCGGTGAACCAGTTCGATTGCACGAGCGGGCCGCGGGACCCCGGGCGGGTGACGCTGCGGCGGCTGAATCGGAACGAGTACAACAACACGATCCGCGATCTGCTGGGCGTGGACTACAAGCCGGCCAAGGACTTCCCGGCGGACGACACGGGCTACGGGTTCGACAACATCGCGGACGTGCTGTCGATGTCGACGGTACTGGCGGAGCGATATTTGGCGGCGGCGGAGGACGTGCTGGGGCGGGCGCTGACGCCGTACGTGCCGCCGAAGTTGAACACGCTCAAGCTGGCTGCGACGGACTTCCGGGCGGACGTGGGGAACGTGGTGGACCGGAACGCGTGGAACTTTCAGACGAACGGGCAGATCTCGCGGCGGCACGAGTTCGAGGTGGAGGCGGAGTACGAGTTCCGCGTGCGCGCGTACCAGGAGCCATTCGGCGACGAGCCGGCGAAGATGGCGCTGCGGATCAATCGCACGGACGTGAAGACGTTCGACGTGACGGCGGTGAAGGGGAAGAGCGGGACGTACACGTTCCGGCAGGTCGTGCCGGCGGGGCAGCAGCGGGTGGCGCTGGCGTTCTTGAACAACAAGGTGGACAAGGACAACAAGGACCCGAAGAAGCGGGGCGACCGGAACCTGGTCGTGGAGCGGGTGGAGATCGAGGGGCCGTTCAACCCGAAGGCGCCGCCGCGGAACGAGGCGCTGGAGCGGGTGTTCTTCGTCAAGGGCGGGTCGGTGCTGAACGGCCGGACGCTGACGGAGGAGGAGGCGGCGCGGCAGGTGATCTTCCGGTTCGCGGCGCGCGCGTTCCGTCGGCCGGTGACGGCGGACGAGTGGGAGCGGCTGACGAAGGTGTACAAGGCGGCGCGGGCGGAGGGGGAGAATTACGAGGGCGGGGTTCGGCTGGCGCTGAGCGCGGTGCTGGTCTCGCCGCACTTCCTGTTCCGCGTGGAGGCGGACGCGGCGGGCGTGCCGGGGACGGTGCGGCAGTTGAACGAGTACGAGTTTGCGACGCGCCTTTCGTATTTCCTCTGGAGCAGCACGCCGGACGACGAGCTGCTGGACCTGGCCAACAAGAACCGGCTGCGCGCGCAGCTGGATGCGCAGGTGGCGCGGATGCTCAAGAGCCCGAAGTCGGCGGAGTTCGTGAAGAATTTCGTGGGGCAGTGGCTCGAGCTGCGGAACATGGATTCGCACTCGGTGGACGCGCGGACGTTCCCGGGGTTCGACCCGGCGCTGCGCGAGTCGATGCGGCGGGAGACGGAGATCTTCTTCGAGAAGCTGATCGCCGACGACCGGCCGGTGATGGACCTGCTGACGGCGGATTACACGTACGTGAACAAGCGGCTGGCGGACCATTACAAGCTGCCGGCGCCGGGGGCGACGGGCGAGGAGTTCGTGAAGGTGAGTTTGAAGGGGACGCGGCGCGCGGGCGTGCTGACGCACGGGAGCATCCTGACGCTGACGGCGATGCCGGCGCGGACGAGCCCCGTGAAGCGCGGGGTGTTCGTGCTCGAGCAGATTTTGGGGACGCCGCCCCCGCCGGCGCCGGCGGACGTCCCGCCGCTCCCGGACAAGCCGCGGGACAACGACGCCGCGCCGCTGCGCGAGCGGCTGGCGGCGCACCGGGCGGACCCGACGTGCGCGAGCTGCCACATGCGGATGGACGGGATCGGGTTTGCGCTGGAAAACTTCGACGCGGTGGGGCTGTGGCGGGATCGGGAGGGGCGGTTTCCGGTGGATTCGACGGGCGAACTGGCCGGCGGGCGGAAGATCAACGGGCCGGAGGGCTTGCGCGAATTGCTGGTGAGTAAGAAGGCGGATTTCCTGAAGTGTCTGTCGGAAAAGCTCATGACGTACGCGCTGGGGCGCGGGATGGAGCATTACGACCGGTGCACGCTCAAGGACGTCGTAAGTGCCACCGAGCAGGGGGGTTACCGTTTTTCGGCGATGGTCTCGGCGGTCGTGAAAAGCGATGCGTTTCAGAAGCGGCGGAGCAAGCGGGCGGATGGAACCTGAGCCGTAGCGCCGGCGTAGGGTAAGCGGGGCCACGCAATAACGCCGCCGCACGCCCGATGTAAGATAGGTGGGATAACACCTCTGTCCGGAGAACAGCAAACCGATGAGCAGCTTCAAGCCCCTTTCCCGTCGGACGGTCCTGCGCGGCTTCGGCACGGCGATCTCGCTGCCGTTTTTGGACGCGATGTCGGGCGGGGCGGTGGCACGGGCTGCGGGGGCGGCGGCCGGGAAGGTCGCGGGCGGGGCGGCGGGGGGCGCGACGCCGACGCGACTGGCGTGGTTCTTCGTGCCGAACGGCGTGAACATGGAATATTGGCGGCCGAAGGCGGACGGGGCGCTGGGGGCGCTGCCGCCGTCGCTGGCGCCGCTGGCGAAGGCGAAGGATTACCTGACGGTGGTGTCGGGGCTGGCGCTGGACGGGGCGCGGGCGAAGGGCGACGGGCCGGGGGATCACGCGCGGTCGGCGGCGGCGTTCCTGACGGGGGCGCACCCGACGAAGACGGCCGGGTCGGGGATTAAGAACGGGGTGTCGATCGACCAGGCGATCGCGAACACCACGGCTTCGGCCACGCGGTTTGGGTCGCTCGAGCTCGGGCTGGACCGGGGCGACACGGCGGGGAATTGCGACTCGGGGTACTCGTGCGCGTACGTGAGCAACATCTCCTGGCGGAGCGAGACCGCCCCGATGCCGAAGGAGCACAACCCGGGCGCGGTGTTCGACCGGCTGTTCGGGAACGGCTCGGCGGAGTCGAACGAGGCGCGGCTGAAGCGGCTCAAGCTCCGCAAGAGCGTGCTGGACTTCGTGGCGGACGATTCGAAGCGGCTGGAGGCGACGCTCGGGCGGGACGACCGGCACAAGCTGGACGAATACCAGACGGCGCTGCGGGAGATCGAGCGGCGGATCGAGCGGGCGCGGGAGGGGGAGCGGAACGTGCCCAAACCGGAGATGGCGCGGCCGGACGCGACGCCGAAGGACATGGGGGAGCACTTCAAGCTGATGTCCGATTTGCTGTGGGTCGCGTGGCGGACGGACCAGACGCGGCTGACGACGTTCATGATCGCGCGGGACGGGTCGAACCGGGCGTACCCGCAGCTCGGGATCCGGGAGGGGCACCACTCGGTGTCCCACCACGGGCGGGCGGCGGCGAAGATCGAGGCGATCCGCAAGATCGACCTTTACCACATGGAACTGCTCGCCAGCTTCGTCGAGCGGCTGCGCACGACGCCCGAGGGCTCGGGGAACATGCTCGACAACACGCTGATCATGCTGGGCAGCGGGATCAGCGACGGCGACCGCCACAACCACGACGACCTGCCGGTGATCCTGCTCGGCAAGGGTGGCGGGGCGGTGAAGCCGGGGCGGCACCTGACGTACGCGCGGAACACGCCGATGTGCAACTTGTACTTGAACATGGCGGACGCGATGGGGGCGAAGCTGACGCGGTTCGGGGACAGCGACGGGCGGTTGAAAGGGCTGGCGTAAGGGAGGGTGAGAATCGATTGGTTTTCGGCATGCTCACTAAGTGAGCACCCCGCGCCCCCCTTGCCAGGTCACCTCGCGTCGAGCAGGGGGAGGACGATCGTGCGCACGAAGTCTTCCGCGACCGAGCCGGTGTGACCGCCGTCGTGGCCCAGGGCGTCCCAGGCGGGGTCGTAGGCGTGTTGGGTGAGGCGGGGGTGTGTGGCGGCAAACCCGGCGTGGCCGGCGGCGGGGGTCTTGACGTCGTCGTACGTGCCGGAGGTCGAGCAGCGCCACTTGAGGTGCCAAACGTCGCGATCGGAGTGGAATGCGTGGGCGCGGCCGGCGACGTGCCGGAGGGCGGGCGAAAGGTCGTAGCCGGGGGAGACGGACGGGGCGAGGAGGACGACGTTGCGCACGCGGGCGGCGAGTGCCGGAGGTGAGGCGGGCGTGAGGGGCGGGGAGCTACCAAGGGGAGTCAGCAGGGCGTGAGGGACGATTATCGCGAAGAGGCGAAGCCACTGCCGCGGCCCTTGCGAGGGCGGGCCTGCAAACGTGATTCGGTGGCCCCCGGGGGTGTTGGTGTCCGTCGGGAGCCGTTTGAGGGCGCCGAGGATGACGCCGCAGCCGGCGCTGTGGCCGATCAGGTCGATTTGGGCGCGCGGGTTCCGGGCGGACCACGTCTCGATGCGTTGGGCGAGTTCGGTTTCTGCCTTGGCGTGGACGGCGGGGTCGCGGAAGTTCATTACGAACAGGGGGCCGGACATGCCCCACGCGTGGACGCGGACGTCGGTGTCGGCGGACCGGACGATCGCGCGTTTGAGGCCGGCGCAGGTGGCGTTGTCGCCGCCGACGCCGGGGACGAAGAGGACGATGCGGTCGCCGACGGGGGCGTCGAGGTCGCGCGTGGGGACGGAGGAGGAACAGGCGCCGGAGGCGAGCGCGAGGAGGAGGGCGAGCGGCGCGACGTGGGCGGGGCGCATGCCCGGTATTCTAACACCGAGCCGTCCCGGTACCCGAGGGTTGATTCGCGGTCGGACGTCGTGGTGAGCGGACGACGCTCGTCGGTTCGATCGCGCAACCCACGGAGCAAGCTCCGTGGGCTGTCGGGCGCGTTTCGCGTCTATCGCGGCAGCAAACGAGCGTGCCCGCGCGAGTCGCGCGGGCACGGACGGATTTGTCGCTCGGGGACGGGGTCGAGCTGCGATCAGACCTTCAAGCCCTGCAGCGCCCCGGTGCCGTCGCCCAAGGCGTCGACCTTGACTTCCATGCGGTCGAGCATGGCCATCCAGAGGTTGTTGAGGGGGGTCTCCTTGCCGAACTTGAGGTGGCGGCCCTGGGTAAGGGTGCCGCAGCCGCCGCCGGCGAGGAGGATCGGGAGGTCGTCGTGGTTGTGGCGGTTGCCGTCGGAGTTGCCGGAGCCGTAGGCGATCATGCAGTGGTCGAGGAGCGTCCCATCCCCCTCCTTGATCGACTTGAGCTTGGTCAGCAGGTACGCGAGCTGGGTCGTGTGGAACTTGTTGATGTCGCGGATCCGCTGCTTCTTGGCGGCGTCGTTGCCGTGGTGGGAGAGGTCGTGGTGGCCGTCGCGGACGCCGATCCACGGGTAGGCGCGGTTCGAGCCCTCGTTGGAGAGGACGAACGTGCTGACGCGAGTGACGTCGGCCTGGAACGCGAGCACGAGCAAATCGGCCATGATCTTGCAGTGCTCGGGGTACTCGGCGGGGACGCCGGCGCCGGGGACCTGGTAGTCCGGGCGCTTGGGCTCGGGGAGCTTGTCGGCCCGCTCGATGCGGAGCTCGATGTCGCGGATGGCGGTGAAGTATTCGTCGAGTTTTCGCTTGTCGGACGAGCCGACGCGCTTGGTGACGTCGCCGGAGTCGGCGCGGACGAAGTCGAGGATGGACTTTCGGCGGGCGTTGCGCTGGGCTCGGTCCTTGTCGCCGCCGGTGCCGAACAGGCGCTCGAAGACGAGCTTGGGGTTCACTTCCTTGGGCATCGGCGTGGTGGCCGAGCGCCAGGACATGGTGGAGGAGTAGACGCAGGAGTAGCCGGAGTCGCAGTTGCCGGCCATGCCGCCGGCCTCGCATCCGATCTCGAGGGACTGGAGGCGGGTCTTCTCGCCGACGCGGGCCGCGGCGACCTGGTCGACCGAGACGCCGACGCGGATGTCGGAGCCGTCGGTCTTGCGGGGCTGTGCGCCGGTGAGGAAGGCGGCCATCGCCCGGGCGTGGTCGCCCCCGCCGTCGCCGTGCGGGCGGGCCTTGTCGGCGGCGAGGCCGGTCAGGATCGAGAAGTGCTGGCGGAGGTCCTTGAGCGGCTGGAGGATGGCCGGGAGGTCGGCGGGCAGCGCGCCTTCGGTTGCCGGCGTCCAGTCGACCATGTTCTTGCCGTTCGGCACGTAGACGAAGGCGAGTCGATTGGGGGCGGCCTTGTTGACCGCGCCGGTGGCGGCGGCCTGGGCCCAGTTCTGCATCCCGCCCATCTGTTCGAGCCAGGGGAGGGCGACGGCGCACCCGAGGCCGCGAAGCAGTGTCCGACGAGAAAGCGACGTCCGATTGCTCATGTTCTGCTGACTCCTGCCATCCTGAACGTGGCCAGCAGAGCTGACCATGTAGCGCGGGGTGTTCCTGACTGCGATCCGCGTTTCCCCTACCTTTAAGTATCTCCGATCCGGTCGGTTTGTTTGCAAAAATACCGACGGGCAGGCCCAGATCGAGCTATTCAGATTGTTTCAGTCCCCGCCGCATGCGGAAGGGGTCGCTCTTGGCGACCTCGACGCACAAGGTGGAGAACTTAAAGCCGTCCTTGCTCATGCCGGCGACGATCTTGTCGATCGCCCGCTTATCGTAGTACTCCACGCCCCGGCCCGTCGCATAGGTGAGCAGCTTTTCGGCTAATGCCCGGGCGAAGAGCTCCTTCTTTTCCTTCAGCATCGATTTGAGCTCGGCGGGGCCGGCGAACTTCTTGCCGTCGGGGAGGACGCCGGACGGGTCGATGGGCGAACCGCCGTCGGTCGTCCGGAACCCGCCGACGCCGTCGAACTGTTCGAAGGCGAAGCCCATGGGGTCCATCTTGGCATGGCAGCTCGCGCAGGCGGGGTTTTCGCGGTGCTGCTCCATGCGCTGGCGCAGGGTGCCCTTGAGCTGGTGGCCCTCGCCGGCTTCTTCGAGCTCGGGGACGTTGGGCGGCGCAGGGGGCGGAGGCGTGCCGAGGATCTGCTCGAGCACCCACTTGCCGCGCTTGACGGGGCTGGTGCGGGTGGGGTTGGACGTGACGGTCAGGACGCTGGCCTGGGTGAGGATGCCGCCGCGCGAGCGGTCCTGGAGGGAGACGCGGTAGAACTCGGATTCGCCGCCGCGGTCGCGGAACCCGCCCCGGCCCTGCTGTACCAGCGGCGTCCCGACCGGCTTGGCCGGTTTTTGGCCGACGAGGTTGCCGTTCGTGTCGGCGATCCCGTAGTGCCGGGCCAGTCGGCGGTCGAGGAACGTGAAGTCGGCGTCGATCAAATCGAGGATCGAGCGGTCCTCCTTGATGACGGCCTCGACGAACAGTTCCGTCTCGCGGAGCATCGACTTGCGCAGGCGGTCGTCGAACGCGGGGTAGGTCTTGGTGTCGGGCGCGTAGGTCTTGAGGCGGCGGAGCTGCAGCCACTGCATCGCGAAGTTTTCGACCAGGGCCTCGGCCTTGGGGTCCTTGAGCATCCGCCGGACTTGCGCGTCGAGGTTGGCGGTGAGCTGCTTCTTCTCGGCCAGCGCGGTGAGCTCCGCGTCCGGCATCGAGCTCCAGAGGAAGTACGACAGGCGGCTGGCGAGCGCGAACTCGTCGATCGCCTGCGGCTCGGCCGAGTCGGGGCGGTCGTCGAGCTCGAGGCGGAAGATGAACTTGGGGGAAGACAGGACGGCCTGGAAGGCGAATTGAATCCCGGCTTCCCACTTCTGGCCCTGCGCTTCGACGGATTGGGCGAGTTGGACGAGGCGGTCGACCTCGGGCTTGGTGGCCGGGCGGCGGTAGGCGGCGCTGGCGAACTTGGTCAGGATTTCGCGGGTTTTGACGGCCTTGTCGGGGGCCTTGGGGTCGACGTTGCCGAGCCACTTGCGGTGGGGGGCGGGGCGGGAGTCGGTGGGGCCGACGACCTCGATGAACTGGACGAGCATCGCCTTGGTGGCGGTGCCGCCGGACTTGAGGGCGACCTCGAACTTGTGCTCGCCGGCGGGCAGGGTGACGGTGTGTTCGATGGTCGGCGCTTTGCGGCCGTCCGTGGCGGTCACGTCGAACGCCTGGACTTCCTTGCCGTCGATGATCAGCGCGGCCTTGATCGGCTCGCCGTCCTTGCCCTTGGCGGCCTTGGCGTCGTCGGGGCGGGCGGCGGTCCACTTGGCGTCGGGGGCGCCGACGAGCGCGCGGGTGCGGAGCTTGTACTCGCCCTCGTCGTTGAGCTTGAACCTGGTGAAGATCGAACCCGAGAAGACGGGGCGGTAGCGGACTTCCGGAATCCGGCCGGCCGGCTCGGTGAACTGCGCGCCCGTGTGGCGCGAGTTGGGCTTAATCGGCTCGAGCGCGATCGCCTTGGCCATGATCGTCTCGGCGGCGGCGAGGTAGCGCTCCATCAGCACGGGCGAGACCGAGAGGACGTCGCCGATGTTGTCGAAGCCGTGGTCGACGTCGTCGGGCGGGAGCTCGACGACGGGGACGCGGTGGCGCTCGATCGATGCGTGGAGGCCGAGGTTGACGCCGTCCTCGGGGAAGCC
>DASPKW010000236.1:0-3568 GCA_035627895.1 Tepidisphaeraceae bacterium
TGGGAGTTGTTCAAGGCATTTTTCGCCTAAACGCTTGCTGAGCCCGTAGGCGGATAGGGGATTTGGGCGGTCGTCGGGTCGGTATGGGCGGTCAGAATGTCCGTCGAAGACGAAATCGGTGCTGAAGTGGACGAGCTTGGCCCCGTGCTCGACTGCCATCTCGCCTAGAAAGCAGACGCCCTGCCCGTTGATGCCATTGGCGAGTTGGGGTTCGTCCTCGCAGAGATCGACTTTGGTGTGGGCCGCGCAGTTGAGCACCAGAGAGGGGTGGTGCGTACGGAACAGGGTGGCGATTTGGTGGCGGTCGCTGATGTCGCACTCGGCGCGGCGGACGAGGTGGGGCTGGATTCCGCGGGCGCGGCAGACGGCGGCGAGCTCGTGGGCGAGCATGCCGGCCCCACCGGTGATGACGACGGATCGGTACAGGTCCACGGGGGAAGGCCTTTCGGTCAATTACAGATCGGCCGGGCGGGTGCCGGCGGGTCGGCAATTGTGCCACGGGAATGGGGAGCCGGCAAAGAGCAGAACCCGCGGAATGGGGGTCCGCGGGTTCTGGGGGAGTTATCGGAATACCGGCGGGCGCGTCAGCCGGTGATCCGCTGCTCGCGGCAGGTGCGCGTATAGGTGGCCGCGAGGTCCAGCGCGACGCGGGGCCCGCCGCGGAGGAAGAGGGGCATCGCAGGGAGTTCGGAGCCGACGGTGATCGACTGCTGCCAGATCTCGACGGCCGGGGTTTCACCGCGCCCGACGGGGTGGTAGGCGGCGGTGTAGAGCGGTGTGCCGAGCGTTTGGGCCGGCTCGGCGGCGATGAGGCGGGCGAGCAGTTCGTCGTGGAGATTGGCCCGGCGGTCGGAGACGACGTCGACCACGACCAGGCCGACCCCCTGCCCGAGATAGGCGAGGCACTTGGAGACGAACGCCTCGCGGTGTTCGGGGCGGTCCTTGTTGGCCGGGCTGACGAGTTCGACGGCGCCGACCAGGACGGGCCCGCCGTCGTCGCGGAAGACGAGGGCCTCGACGATGTCGGTCACGACGGGGAGGCCGAGGGTCTGGGTGGGCGCGCGGTCGAACGTTGCGGCCGTCGCCCGGGCCGTGTCCTCGGCGCCGGCAAGGACGGGTGCGTCTTCGAACGTGGCGACGTCGATCTCGATGCCGTACTGGATGTTGGGGGAGGAGAAGTAGCCGACGGGCAGGCGGGCGTTGAGGTCGAACGAGATGACGGACGCCCACGCGTGGTGAAACCCGTGCCACGGGCGCATGACGCCGAGCGGCGGGCGGAAGTGGTCGAGGAGCGTCACGCGTGTGATTATCGGGAGCTCGCGCGCTCCGGACAAGAAGAAACCCACGGAGGGGGCTCCGTGGGTCGGATTTCGGGGCTGTTTGCATGCTCACTGAAGTGAGCACACCGCGCCCCCTACGGAAACGTGAAGACATGAAACGTGAAACATGAAGAAGCGCGACACCGGGGGCACGTCGCTTCATGTTTCATGTGTTCATGTTGCACGTTTCGGTCAATCAGCGGTTGGCGTACTGCGACTCGTAGTACTTCATGTATTCCCCGCTCTTGATGGCGCGCCACCAGTCCTGGTTGTCGCGGTACCACTGGATGGTGGTCTTAATGGCCGTGGGGAACTGGTGCTTGGGCCACCAGCCGAGCTCCGACTGGATCTTGGTGGCGTCGATCGCGTAGCGGCGGTCGTGGCCGGGGCGGTCTTTCACGTAGGTGACGACGTCGTCCCAGTTCTGGCCCATCTCGCGAATCAGGGTCTCGGTGATGACGCGGTTGGTGATCTCGTTGTTGCCGCCGACGTTGTAGACCTCGCCGAAGCGGCCCTTGTTGAGGACGGTCCAGATGGCGTCGCAGTGGTCCTCGACGTAGAGCCAATCGCGGACGTTGAGGCCGTCGCCGTAGAGGGGGACCTTCTTGCCCTCCATCAGGTTGGTGACGAAGAGGGGGATGAGCTTTTCGGGGAAGTGGTAGGGCCCGTAGTTGTTGGAGCAGCGGGTCGTGAGGACCGGCATGTGGAACGAGTGGAAGTAGGAGCGGACGAGGCAGTCGCCGGCGGCCTTGGAGGCGCTGTACGGCGAGTTGGGCTGGAGGGGCGTTTCCTCGGTGAACTTGATCTCGGGCTTGTCCTCGGGGAGCGTGCCGTAGACCTCGTCGGTGGAGACGTAGAGGAACTTTTCGGCGGCCTTTTTGCGGGCGACGTCGAGGAGGACCTGGGTGCCGACGACGTTGGTCTGGACGAACGGGCCGGAGGAGATGAGCGAGCGGTCGACGTGGGACTCGGCGGCGAAGTGGACGATCTCGGTGACGCCGTGCTCGTCGTAGATCGCCTCGACCTGCTGGGGGTCACAGATGTCGCCGCGGACGAAGATGAGCTGGTCGGGGTACCTGGCGAGGAGGTCGGAGAGGTTGGCGAGATTGCCGGCGTAAGTGAGCTTGTCGAAGGCGATGAGCTTGACCTTCTCCCCGCGGGTGAGGAGGAGGCGGACGAAGTTGGAGCCGATGAAGCCGGCGGCGCCGGTGACGAGGATGTTTCGCATGGTGTCGTGTAGGGGGCAATTAGACCGTTGGCGTGGGCAGAACGGCGCCCGCCGCCGGGGGGTGGAGTTTATCAGTTTATCGGCAGGATGGGGGGTGGGGTTGGGACCGGTTCGTGTAGATTTGCTGGACGGGGATAAGCGGGCCGCGGCGTGCCGAATGGCGGCCGCGACGACTGTGGGATATCGTCGGACGGCGGGAGGATAGGCCATGCACACGTTTGCGTCGTCCGCGTCCGATGACGAGATCAGAGCGGCGGTCGTCGATTGGTCCGAATTGTTGGCCGAGAAGCGGTATGCGGAGGCGCTGGGGATGTTTCCGCCGGCGGAGGCGGAGATGACGCCGGCGGAGTTGGGGAAGTGGATCGCGGAGTACGGGTCGCCGGAGCCGTTTCCGGACGGGCGGGTATTCGCGGTGACGTCGCTCCGGGGGCAGCCCGACTTCCAACGGATCGTCGACCGGATCGACGTGAACCGGGCGGACCTGTTCGGGCTCGACCCGACACAGTACGTCGGGATGGTTCACTATGACGGGGTGCCGCTGAACGGCCTACCGAGTGACCTGACGGCGCGGTTTCATATTAAGAAGGTGGTGGCGGATCGGATCACGCTGGAGTTCCTGGACATTCACGTGATGTGAGCACCGGCACTCGCGCTCCCCTGCGGGCAGCGTTGTCGCTGCCCTCGGGTCATGTCTGTATAAGCAAGGTCGTTGCCGCCGAGAGGAGGCCCGCGTGGGCATCGAGTTGGAACGGGTGGAGGCGCCGACGGACGACGCCCGCGCTCTGATCGGAGAGCTCGACGCGGAGCTTGCGGGGCCGTACTCGGCGGAGCAGCGGCACGGGCTGAGCGTGGAGAAGGTGTTTCGGCCGGGGATCGCGTTCTTCGTGGCCCGGGTGGACGGGGACCGAAGGCGAGGAGACGCCGCCCGAGGTGTGCCGCTTCGAGGTGGGGCCGAAGGGCGTCGTGCTGGCCGTCTCGGACGGCATGGGCGGCGCGCTCGCGGGCGACGTGGCGAGCCGCA
>DASPKW010000237.1:0-37802 GCA_035627895.1 Tepidisphaeraceae bacterium
CCGGTGCGCCGCGCGTACCTCCAGCAGGTCGTCCACGACACGCTGAACAACCTGCGGGCGAAGCTGAGCTTGGGGTGGGTTGTCGCGCTGATGGTGTGCGCGTGCTTCGCGCCGCTGCTGGCCAGCAGCCACCCGTACCTGATCAAGGCGGGGGGAAAGTGGTACAGCCCGATGCTCGTTCACCTGAGCGCGGCGGACGTGGCGCTCCCGGTCGCATTCGTGACCGGGGCGGTGCTCGTTCTGACCCGGCGGGTGACGTTCGGGCGCGGGCTCGGCCTGATCTTCTGGGCGACCGCACTCGTGTGGCTCGTCGGCGCGTGGGGCGCGGTCGAGCAAGCACTCCGCGAGGCGGGGATGAGTCAGGACGCGAAGGGGGCCGTGATCGACGAGGGGCTGTGGGCCGGCTTTCTGAAGACGTGGACGGCGTCTAAGTTCATGTTCACGCTGACGCTGCTGGCCCTGGGGTTGATCGTCGCGTACGTCGTGATGGCGCCGATCCGCCTGCTCCCTGCTCGGGCGACGGTGATCACCGCGTGCTGTCTCGCGCCGCTGCTGGTCCTCTTGATCGTCTTCCCGCTCCGCCCGCCCGAGAACGTGCGGTATGAGCAGTACCGCGAGTGGGAGGCCGCGGGGAAGGTCGAGTCGGTCTGGCGCGCCCCGATCCCGTTCAGCCCCACCGACCGCCTCAACGACCGGCCCCAAGACCGCCTCAAGCCGCCCGGCGGGGCCCACTGGGCGGGGACCGACGACTTCAACCACGACCTGCTCAGCCGGATGATTCACGGGTGCCGGATCGCGCTGGCGATCGGGTTCGTCGCGGTCTCGATCGAGGTCATTCTCGGCGTGTTCGTCGGGGGACTGATGGGCTATTTCGCGGGCACCATCGACCTGCTGGCGATGCGCTTGATCGAGATCCTGGAGGCCGTCCCGCGCCTCGTATTGCTGATCACGGTCACGGCCGCGTACGGGCGCAACCTGTACGCGATGATGGCGATCATCGGCCTGCTCGGGTGGACGGGCAACGCGCGGTTCGTCCGCGCCGAGTTCCTCAAGCTGCGGAAGCTCGACTTCGTGCAGGCGGCACAGGCGGCGGGCCTGCCGCTCCGATCCGTCCTGTTCCGCCACATGCTGCCCAACGGGATTACGCCGGTGCTCGTGACTGCGAGTTTCGGCGTGGCGGCGGCGATCCTGATCGAGTCGACCCTGAGCTTCCTCGGGCTGGGCCTGGTCGACGAGCCGAGTTGGGGCGGCATGCTCGCCCAGGCGACGCGCGGCGGGGCCGGGTTCAACTGGTGGATCGCGACGTTCCCCGGGCTCCTCATCTTCCTGACCGTGTTCGCGTACAACCTGATCGGCGAGTCGGTCCGCGACGCGCTGGACCCCAAGCTCCTCAAACGAGAGTAGCCCGCGAGCGCACACGAGCACACACACCATGGCACCTCCCCCGATCCCACGTCCGGTTGCCGCCGCCCGGCCGCTCCTCGAGCTCCGCGACCTCAACATCGCGTTCGAGACCTCCCGCGGGCTCGTCCGGCCCGTGCAGGACGTCTCCTACTCGATCTACCCGGGGCAGACGCTCGCCGTCGTCGGGGAGTCGGGGTGCGGGAAGTCGGTCACCGCGCTGTCGATCCTCCGCCTGATCCCGTCGCCCCCGGGCAAGGTGCTCGGCGGGCAGATCCTGTTCGAGGGGCGCGATCTGCTGTCACTGTCCGAACGCGAGATGCAAAGCGTCCGCGGGCGCGACATCGCGATGATCTTCCAGGAGCCGATGACCAGCCTCAACCCGGTCTACACGATCGGGGACCAGATCGCCGAGGCCGTCATGCTCCACCAGAAGGTCAGCGCCCGGCAGGGGTACGAGATCGCCGAGCAGGCGATGAAGGACGTCGGCATCGCCGACCCCGGCCGCCGCCTCCACGAGTACCCGCACCAGATGTCCGGCGGCATGCGGCAGCGCGTGATGATCGCGATGGCGCTGTCCTGCAAGCCCAAGCTCCTGATCGCCGACGAGCCGACGACCGCGCTGGACGTGACGATCCAGGCCCAGATCCTCGAGCTGCTCCGCAAGCTGCAGCGGGAGACGGGCATGGCGATGCTGCTGATCACGCACGACCTGGGCGTGGTCGCCGAGAACGCCGACGCGGTCGCGGTCATGTACGCGAGCCGGGTGGTCGAATACGCGACGGTCGAGCAGATCTTCGACCGCCCGCAACACCCGTACACCGAAGGCCTGCTCAAGAGTGTGCCCAAGCTCGGCGCCCACGCCCAGCGGCTGGTCTCGATCCCCGGGATGGTGCCCAACCCGTCGAACTTCCCCGGCGGGTGCAAGTTCCACACGCGGTGCCCGCGGACGCGCGAGCTGGCGGCGCGGGCGAACCCGGCCGAAACGGTCGAGGTTCGGTCGGGAGATGAGACGTTCCGCGTGATGGCGCGGTGCACGGCGCGGACCGCCGGGCCGGTGGCGTACGCGCGCGGGCACGCGCAGCTTTCGGCGGGCGCCGGGCCCGTCGGGAACGTTGACCCCGCGACGGGCGGCGGGGCGACCGCAGGCGAGCCCGAACTCCGGGAAGTGTCGGGCGGGCACTGGGCGCGGTGCCACTACGCGGAGAACTTCGAGAAGTCGCCGGTGACCCGGCCAGACCTGGCGAACAAGCGCGAGGTGACGCCGGAGGCGGTGGCGAGCGCGGAGTTGGGCGAGGTGACGTTGTAAGCGGAATGCGGACGCGTTCGGGAGGCAAGACTGCCTCCTCTCAGGCGTCCGGACAGACAAGAATGTCTGCCCCACTGATCGTGCGAGCGCGGTGGGGAGAAGGATATCGACTTGTGAGCAGCACTTTGACGACCCCCGCGATTCCGACGTCTCCGAGCGCCTCTGGCGCGCCGCTGTTGCGCGTGCGAGATCTGCGCACGTGGTTCCCGATCAAGAAGGGCGTCTTCCAGCGGACGGTCGGGCACGTGAAGGCGGTGGACGGCGTGTCGTTCGACGTCCACGCCGGGAAGACGCTCGGCCTCGTCGGCGAATCGGGCTGCGGCAAGACCACCGTCGGGCGCACGATCCTCCGCCTGATCCCCGCGACCGGCGGCGAGGTCATCTTCAAGGGCCAGGACTTCTACAAGTACCGCGGGGCCGAGCTGCGCCGCCTCCGCCGGCACATGCAGATCATCTTCCAGGACCCGGTCAGCTCGCTGAACCCGCGGATGACCGTCGGGAACATCATCGGCGAGCCGCTGACCGTCCACGGCATCGCCACCGGCACCGAACGCGACGACCGCGTCGCCTCGCTCCTGCACCGCGTCGGCCTCGACCCGGCCTACGCCAGCCGATACCCGCACGAGTTCAGCGGCGGCCAGCGGCAGCGCATCGGCATCGCCCGCGCCATCGCCCTGTCGCCCGACTTCATCGTGTGCGACGAGCCCGTCAGCGCCCTCGACGTTTCGATCCAGTCTCAGGTCCTGAACCTGCTGGACGACATCCAGAAAGAGCTCGGGATCGCGTATCTGTTCATCGCGCACAACCTCGCGGTCGTCGAGCACTTTTCGGACGAGATCGCGGTGATGTACCTCGGCCGGATCGTGGAAAAGGCCAGCAGCGTCGAGCTTTACGCCAACCCGAAGCACCCGTACACGATGGCCCTGCTCAGCGCCATCCCCGAGCCCGACCCGCGCCCGAGGAAGCGGCGGATCGTGCTGTCGGGCGAAGTCCCCAGCCCGAGCAACCCGCCGACCGGCTGCCCGTTCCACCCGCGGTGCCACGTGACCCGCGACGCGGCGCGGCAGGCGAACGCGAACGAGACGGTCGAGCTGACGATCGGCGGGCGGTCCGAGCGCGTGCTGGCCAAGTGCGTGAACGAGTGCCCGCCGCTCGAGCAGAAGCAGGGGGAGACGGGGCACGTGGCGGCGTGCTGGGTGACGCAGTGAGCGAGCCGGTGCGCCCGATCCCGGTCAGTCCTCTGGAGTACGCCGACGCGCAGACGGCGCGGCGCGGGCGCGGGCCGGCGTTCGCAGCCGTGCTGTTGATCGCGGGCGGGATCGTATCGGCAATCGCCTCGCTCTGGATGGCGCGGATCGTAGTCATCGAGGGGCTGTCCGGGTCGAGGACGCCGATCGCCGTGGGCGTGTTGTGGCTGGGCGGGCTGCTGCTCGCGCACGGCGGACTGGCACTGATCATCATCGCCTTCATGCGCAAACGCGGTGGGCGGTCGGCGGTCGTCGCGCTGGTGCTGATGGGCGTGTACTATGCCGTCGCACTGATCGCGCCCCGCGTCTTCGCGGCACTGAGCCGTCCCTGAGCGAGTCCGACGTTACTTGGCGTTCGTCCCGCGACAAGTCGTTGGGCTCCCTCAGAGCGCGCGTTTTCACATCGCGGCGCGCGAGGGGTATAACGGTCACACACACCTTCCCCACGAGGAGCCACCGGACATGCACCGATCGATCGCGCTCTGGGCCGTCGCCGTTTCTCTTATCGCACCGTCCTCCTACGCCGGTGACGCGGCGAAGGACGACGCCCCGCCCGCCGGGTTCGTCTCGTTGTTCGACGGCAAGACGCTCGACGGCTGGAAGCTCCCCGAAGGTGACAACGGCCACTGGAAGATCGTGGACGGCGTGATCGACTACGACGGCGCGTCCGAGGCCAAGGGCGACAAGGGCGTCTGGACGACCAAGGAGTTCGGCGACTTCGTCCTCCGCGTCGACTGGCGCATCAAGGAAGCCCCGTACATCAATCCGAACGTGCCGTACGTCCTGCCCGACGGGTCGCACGCCAGGGGCGTGGACGGCAAGCCGCTGAAGCTCGCGCTGCCCGACTCCGACTCCGGCGTGATCCTCCGCGGCAACGTGAAGAACCAGGCGAACATCTGGTGCTGGCCGATCGGCTCGGGCGAGTTCTACGGCTACCGCATGGACCAGAAGATGCCCCCCGAGGTCCGCGCCGGCGTCACCCCCAAGCACCAGGCCGACAAGCCGGTCGGCCAATGGAACCGCTTCGAGATCACCTGCAAGGGCGACCGCGTCACCGTCGTCCTTAACGGCGTGACCGTCATCGAGAACGCCCAACTCCCCGGTATCGCCCCCAAGGGCCCCCTCGGCCTCCAGCACCACGGCGGCAAGGACAAGGAGGGCAAGTGGAACAGCCCGCCGGCGCTCGTGCAGTTCAGGAACGTGTACGTGAAGGAGTTGGTGGAGGGGAAGTAGGCACTGCCGACCGGCGGTTGCTCAAGACGCCAGTGCCACGTCCGTTTGAGCAAACGTATTAGCACGCCCGCCGTGCGGGACGTTGCTTCTCCCGTCAACGAATTGCTCCGCGCCATCTATACGATTGCGGAGTAACACAATGGACGTGCGCGGGATCGAAGGTTTGACGGTGGCGGAGTTGATCGACGAAGTGCGCCACGGCGGACGTTTCATCGTCTTCCGCGCCAGCGTCGGCCTTCTGGTCGCGACGGTCGAACTCGCTTCGCCTGTGTACTTCGTGCGCGAGGGAGAGCGGCCCGCCGGCGCCGGCCGGTGGTGGCGGAATGTGTTGACGGCCTTGGCGGGATGGTGGGCGATTCCCGGCGGGCCCGGGCGGGCGATCGCGTGCCTGCGCGACAATTCCCGGGGCGGACAGGACGTGACGGTCGCCGTGCTGCGGCACTTGGCAATGGCCGAGGCACGCGGGTTGGGGTTGAGCGACTTCCCGCAGATGACGACGCCGATCGCGCGGCCACACGCGGCATGACGCGAAGGCCGCCGCTTGCGGCTTCGCCCCGTTGATGCGGAACTCGCTTCGAGTAACGTCATCCTTCCATGACGTTTTCCCCCTGTCTACTCGTCAGCCTGTTCGCCCTCCTCGCCGTTCCAATCCCAGTCTCGGCCGCCGTTCGTCATGCGCCGCAGCAGCCCAAGCCGGGCGAGGCGGTCGTGGTGACAGCGGAACTCCCCGCCGGCGTCGCCCGAGTCACACTGAACCTGCAGGCCGTCGCCCCCGGCAAATACGTTCGAAAGTCGGACCCGGCGTACGAAAAGGATTGGGTCGCCCTCCCCATGCGCGACGACGGCACGGACGGCGACGCCAAGGCTGGCGATCAAGTCTTCAGCGTGAGCGTACCTGCCGATTGGCAGAAGCACCGCCATCTGCTGCGATACCTGATCAAGTTCACCGACGCCGGCGGCCAGCCGGCACGGCTCCCCGCCGCCACCGACGCCACTCCCAACTACGCGTGGTGGTGCGACGCCGGCCCCGCCGCGTGGGCCGGGGCGGTCACGCCCGGTAAGTCGCCGGTGCTGCGGTTCTCGCCCGAGTTCCTCGGCACGCTCCAATCCCTGCACCTGATCGCCCGGCCCGCGGATGTCGCCAAGAGCCAGTGGGACCCGGGCGCCCATAAGCAGCGCCAACAGGGCACGATCGTCTACCGCGGCGTCGTCTACGACCACATCGAGTACAGCAACCGCGGCCAGGGCAGCGCCCACATCGGCGGCAAGAACAAGTGGGCCGTCAAGATCGGCGCCGGCCCGGGCCTCCGCTTCTTCGACCACGACGGCGTCCCCTTTCCCGCACCGGTCAAGGGCCTAGATCTCAACCCCGGCGGCTCGACGCCCTACCTCCCCACGCTCCGCGGCATCACGGGCCTGGACGAGGTCATGTCCATGCGCGCCTACCGGCTCGCCGGTGTCCCGACCGCGCCCGTCACGTGGGTCCAATGGCGCGTCGTCACCACCGAACAGGAAGTGTCGGCCAAGGACCAGTTCACCGGCGACCTCTGGGGCGTCTACGTCGCGCTGGGCGAGTTGGAGCCGGAACTGCTCGCCGACCCGGGCTTGCCCAACGGCCTGGCCGCCAGCGTACAGAGCGGCATCAAGCACGCGCCCAAGGACGTCGCCGAGCCCGACAAGGTGTGGGAAAAGTTCCGCACCGCCATCCGCGGCAACCAGACCGAGGCGTGGTGGCGCGCGAACCTCGACCTCCGTGCCTACTTCAGCTTCGCCGCGATGAACCGCCTGCTCGGCAACGTCGACCTGCGCCCCGACGGCAACCACGGCTACTACCGCCACCCCGACGGCCGCTGGGCCCCGATCCCGTGGGACAACGACATGATGTTCGTCCCGCGCCACCACCAGCCCGGCTACGTCGACGCCAACAACTGCCTGCAGCACCCGGCCATCGCCCGCGAATACCGGAACCGCGCGCGGGAGATCCTCGATTTGTTCGCCGGCGACGCGACCGGGCAGGGGGGGCAGGTCGGCCAGTTCACCGCCGACCTCGCCGCGGCGATCGCCCCGCCGAAGTTCCCCGTCGATTGGTCCCTCCTCGACGCCGCCGTCTGGAACCAGCACCCCCGGCAGAACCAGAAGGGCTCGTACTTCGTCAACCCGATCATCGGCGAACACGGCGGGGGCCGCTGGAAGCGCACGCTGGTGACCAACGACTTCGCCGGATTCCGCAAGTACCTCGTCGACTTCTGCACTGACTCCCGCCCGACGAAGAACTACGCCCCGAACGACGGCGACCCCCGCGGCTACGGCTGGGGCTACCTCGCCCACGAGGCCAAAGACCCGAAGATACCCGCGACCGCCGAAGTCGAGCGCGCCGCCGGCGACGCGTGGACGTTCACGGCCTCCGCGTTCGCGTCGCCCGCAGGAAAGACGCCCGCGGCTTTGGAGTGGCGCGTCGGCCGGGTCGGCAAGCTCGGTTGGTATGAACTCACCGATCACTGGCGCTCGGAGGTCGTCAACGGGGTCGAGGTCGCCATTCCTCCGAAGGTGTTCGACGAACCGGGCACCTACCGCGTCCGCGCCCGT
Organism: Tepidisphaeraceae bacterium; assembly: GCA_035627895.1. Lineage (GTDB taxonomy): Bacteria > Planctomycetota > Phycisphaerae > Tepidisphaerales > Tepidisphaeraceae > DASPKW01. Next base: position 7,777 of record DASPKW010000237.1, read on the forward strand.
TGGCGCGATGACTCCGGGCGCTGCGGGCACTGGAGCCCCGCGGTCGAGATCCGCGTGAAGGGTTAGTCCCTCCCCATCCCCCGGAGCGACCCGCGCGTCCGAGCCTATCATCCCTCCCATGCCTCAGACTCCCGCGGCGCATACTCGCATCGGAAAAGTCGACCTCCACGGCCACCTCCTCCCGGGCGTCGACGACGGCTGCCGGACGCTCGAGGAATCGGTCGACTGCGCCGGCATGCTCGTCGACGCCGGGTACACGCACGCCAGCGCCACGCCCCATGTCATGCCGCAGTTCCCGGGCAACAACCGTCGCGAGATCGCCCGCCGGGTGCGCGAGCTCCAGGCCGCCTACGACTCGGCTGGCGTCGGCCTCACCCTCGTCCCCGGCGGCGAGCTGAACATGCTCGACACGATGCAGCTCGAAGACGAGATCGACTTGGGTGAGGTCGTCAGCTACGGCCTCGCCGGCAAGTGGGTCCTGTTCGACTTCTGGACCGACTCGGTTGCGGAATTGGAGCGCTACGTCGTGCCGGGCGTGACGGCGCTTCGAAAGGCGGGCTACCAACTCCTCCTGGCCCACCCCGAACGGATCTCGGTCTTCCAAAGGGACGACGGCGTGCTCGACGAACTGGTCGGCAGGGGGGTCAAGCTCCAACTCAACTCGTGGTGCCTCGTCGAGCGCCCCGGGTCGCGCCTGCGCGAGTTGGCCGAGCGCTGGCTGCTCGCCGGACGGTATCACGTCCTCGGTACGGACCTGCACCGCCGCGAGGGCATGCCCGCAAGGCTCGACGGGATCAGTCGTGCCGAAGAGTTGATCGGGGCGACCGCGTTCGACGAGATGATGCGCCGCGCCCGCGATGTCGCGGGGATCGTGGGGTGATGAGGATGGTTCGTCCTTCGCTAAGCCGCAAGCGGCAGGCGCGCGGGGCTTGCCTCAACGCGGGTCGGACTCTGGATCGACGTCCGGTTCGTCCTCGGGCTCCGCCTCCATCCGTGTAAACGGCGCATACCCCTGGCACAGCGCCAAACTATCCGCCGGCGTGTACTGCGGGTGCTCGAGCATCGACCGCAGCAGCCGCCGGATGCCGAACGTGTCCCATCGGTAAAACCGGATCCCGTCAACGTCGACCATCACCGGCGTGGGCCCGCGCCGGTCGTCCGGGCGCATGATCCAGTTGCTCGCCTTCGCGTCGAAGTGGCACATGCCGGTCGTCTCGATCCGCCTCAGGATCCGCCCACACCGCCGGAACATCTGGTCCCGCTCACCCGGCTCGACCGCGTCCAGATCCTGCGTCGCCAGCGTCGGCCCCGGCACGCGCTCGCACACGATCACCTGGTCCGTCACGTACCCCAGCGTCCGCCGCTCCATCACGATCAGCGGCCACGCCGTCGGCAGATTGCGGGCGATCAGGCTCCACCCCTTCTTCCACGCCCGCCACGCGCGGGCGCCCCGGCCGATCTCGTTCACGTAGCGCCACCACCGCTTCCGCCGTGGCCGCTTGATCACGACCGGCACCGCCCGCCCGCCCCCCCCTAGCGTCACCTCGCCCGCCCAGACGTCCCCGCTATTGCCTCGCTTAAGCGACAAAAGCTTCTCCGCCTCCATCTCCGCGGAAATCCGCGGCCACTCGCGCGCCCAGTCCTCGGCCGTGATCTTGAGCTGGCTCGCCGGCGACCACCGGTACGGGTACTTCCACCCCGCGAAGTACACGCCGCGCCACTCGCCCGACTCGATTTTCTCGAAGTACCGCCCGTCCCCGCCGATCCGCTCGACGAACTTCCGCCACGGCCGCCACGACGCGGTGTTGACCCGCGGCAGCGCCGCCCCCGGCGCGAACATCGCCCACGCCCGCCGCACGTCCCCCCGCGTCGCGTACCGCGCCGCCGAGTGCCCGAGCTGCAGGATCTGCGCCATCTTGAGCCCCCCCGGCGTCACCGCGTACGCGTCGAGCAGGTACACGTTCCCGTCCGGCGCGCGGAGGAAGTTCCCCAGATGCAGGTCACTGTGCCCCAGTCCCGCCTTCCCCAGCGAGAACACCAGCTCCCGCACCTTCGCCGACAACTGCAGGTGATCCGGCGCCCGCTCCCCCCGCAATTCGAACCCGTTCAGATACGCGTCCAGCGGCGTCGCCGGCTCGATCGCCTCGGAAATCACCGCGTCCCCTTTGACCCCTTTCACTACGTATCCGTTCAGCACCGCCACCGCGCGCGGCGACGGAATCTTCGCCTTCTGCAGCCACTGCATGCGGAGGAACTCGCGCATCGCCGGGTTCCCCCGCACCGCCCGCTTCACCCGCGACCCCGGCCGCGGGAAGAATTTCAGGTAATACCCCTTCCCCCCCTTCCCCGCCGCCCCCCCCGTCGCGAACCGCCACACCTGCCGATACCCCCGGTCCTTGACGAGCTCCCCCCGCCCGGGCAGGTCTTTCAAGATAGCTTCGAGGTCGTTGGCGACGGACACGGTCGGGGAGTTATCGCAGATCGGGGTGGGGTTTCAATCGGGGAGGAAGCGACGGAGCGACGGAGGGAGCGGGCGGGGTCTGAGGGAGCCCAGCGACCTGTCGCGGGACGGAGGCCAACGGGCGCGGGGATCGGGAGGGCGAGGCTCCGTCCGAGCCGTTCAGCATGCCGGGTAGCGTGGATTCGCGGCGCTCGGAGTTCACGCGTAGGGTGGGTGTACTCGCCCACGCTTCGCGCTCCGCGCCGCCGCCCCGTTCCACGCCGAAGGTTCATGAGATAGGACTGCCGAGCGCGGCCCCCCCTAACGGACGGCCGCCCCCGCCGACCCCCCCTTGCCGGGGCGCGGGCGGACGTTCGACCGGGCCGCGGCGGGCGTGCGGCGGGGGCGTTCCGGTGGACGATGGACGGGCCGAGCGCGAAGGTACTCAACCCCCGTGCGCTCGGGCGTGCGAGCCCGGGCGAGGGAGCATGGGGGCGGACGGGTCCGAGAGTTCGCGATGTGCCGCCGACGCGGTATCGTTTGGGTTCCAAACGTCCTTCCCGATCAGACGTCCGACCGACTCTGCTTCGCAACGCGACACCGATGACCCCACACCTCACGGCCCTCTTCGACTCGGTTGATATAGACGCCCCGCTCCGAGGAGTGGCGAACGGCGCGATTCCGCTCCCGTCGCCCGCGTTCGTGGCCCCGTTCCAGGACTTCGGGTTCCCTCCGGCCTGCGTCCCCCTCTGGAGCGAGCGGGCGACGGGCAGATACGCCGCGCTCTGGCTCCACCCGTTCGGCGGCCGGCGTAGCACGTTCGTCACCTGCGACGTCGCCGACGGCTACTACACGTGGGAGATCGCCCGCACCGCGCGGCAACTGCTGATCGAGGTCGTGGCGAACTTCCTCGGCCACGCCCGGCTCGCGACGGCCGTCGAGCGCTTCGCCGCCGACGTGGGCGTGGACGTCGGCCGCGTCCGCGCGACGCGCCGTCCCGGCGTGCCGTACCGCCACGGTCTGCTGGATTTGCCCGAGTTCGCCGCCGACCCACCGCTGTCGTGCTTCGCCGACGAGGCCGCGTACCCCGGCGATTTCCCCGCCGGCCCCGCGGCGCGGCTGACGCCCGAGCGGGCTCGGACTTGGTGCGGGCTCGAAGTCACTGAGCCGCTTGGCGCACAGCTCTTGGCCACCGGCTTCGCACCGCTATGGTTCGCCGGGACGGGCACGCCATCGCTTTTCGAGCGGCTGATTGACGCTGGCGACTTTGCCGGTGCGTGGTGCTGCCTCAACTCGAACGGCTGGACGTCGGCCGCGGCCGAGGGCGCGCTCGCGCGTTTGGCCGACACCTCCCGTGACGCGACGCTCTTGGCCCTGTCAGTCTGGCGCGAGTCCCGGCCCGCGGCCGTCGCCTTCCGTTATTGACGCGCCCACCGTGCGGACACCGGTGCCGTCCCCTCGTCCCGCTTCGGCCTACGCGGCCGATCGTCGCTGCGCGACGGGGCGGAAGCGGGCTGCGCCCGGCGGGCGTGCGGTCTCCCCTCCGACCGCGGCCCGGAGAGCCCAGCCCGCCATTCCGCGGTGGCCGCAAAGCTCACGGCGCGGCGTCGGCCGTCATGACGGTGATCTGTTCGATGAACTCGCCGGGCTCCGTATACTGGAAGTGGACGCACACGTGCTCCGCGTCGTACCGGTCGTACCCGCCGTACCGCCCGAGCGGCGCGACCGTGCGCGGCTCGCCGCTCCGGCTCGGCGCGCCCATCACCCGCCGGACGTCGGCCCGCGTCGACCGTGCCGTGAGCCCGTCGACCAGGGGCCCGGCGAACGCCGCGGCGTCGCCGGTCGGGCGCACGTAGACGAACAGCGCCCGGATCCGGCTGGACTCGTGGCTGAACGAGTACCCGCCCTCCGGGTCGAGCAGGTGCGAGCGGACCGGCTCGCCCTCCTCCAGGTCCGGTTCCGTCGACGACCGCAGCCGCTCGGTCGCGACCAGCGCGCGGACGGCCGGCGCGTCGACGGGTTGGCCGACCAACTCCGCGAGCGATTCCATCGACAGCATAAGGATGCTCCACCCGAGTCACGTCGACCCCGCGCGCCAGTACGCGGTGGGCAACGCCCGGCACCTTAAGCGAGCGGACTATGATCAGCCAGAAGAACGCTGGCACGTTCACGCTTCGCGGTCTTCCGGAGGGGAGAGCCCTTCACCGCCGGGCGCAGCCCGTCCGGGGTCCTCCTCATCGAGCGGCGGCGCGAATCGCCGGCGTCGGCCGCGCGGCGGGCCGGGCGCGCGAACGGCGGCGGGGCGCGGCGTCCCGCGGCCGGGCCGCCGGGGGCCGCGTGACCGGACGGACGTTCCGCCGTGCGGGGACGGTCCGCCGCCGTGCGGGGATAACGCTCCGCCGTGCGGGGAACTTCCGCCGCCGTGTGGGAAAGTTCCGCCGCCGTGCGGGAAACTCTCTCCGCCGTGCGGGGAAGTTCCTCCGCCGTGCGGGGAAGTTCCTCCGCCGTGCGGGAAACTCTCTCCGCCGTGCGGGGAAGTTCCTCCGCCGTGCGGGGAGGTCTCTCCGCCGTGCGGCGGAGTTCCTCCGCCCTGCGGGGAAGCGTCTCCGCCGTGCGGGGACGGCGCTCCGCTGCCGGACATCCGCCGACCGATGGGCGAGGCTCTGCGGCGCGGCCCGGATTCTTGGACCCGACGGGTCCGAAGACCCGAAGTGCCCAAGAAGACCAAGTGATCGTTCGTCTTCTGCGGTCCTCCGGCCCGTCGAACTTACCCCGCGGAACGCCCCGAAACCCGCGTGCAATAAATCTGCGATTGCAGTTAACCCGCCCGCCGGTCCCGCCGATCGTATCGATTGTGCGGGTCGCGACGATTCGTGCGTCCACGGCGAGACGCGCGGGCGCGGCCCCGACTCACCCTTAATGGAGGACCGCCATGGCGGACCACTTCATTCCCGGGCCGGACCAGGCGTTCCTCGCCTGGGCCCGGAACTACTCGGACTACGTGACCGCCCACGCGGTGGCCGTAGGGCTCACCGCGCCGATCGCGGTGACGCTGGCGTCGAAGTTTACCGCGTTCGAGGACGCGCTGGCCCTGGCCACCAACCCGGCCACCCGCGGCGGCGCGGCGGTGCTGCTCAAGGACGAGAAGCGCCGCGAACTCGAGGCGTACTGCCGGCTGACCGCCCGCGCGGTCCAGGGCACGCTGACGGTCACGAACACCCAGCGGTACGACATGGGCCTGACCGTCCGCGCGCTGCCGTCGCCGATCGGCGCCCCCGGGTTCGCCCCGGACATCGACGTGAAGCTCGTCTCGGGCAACACGGTCCGCGCCCGGTTCCACGACCCCGCCAACCCGACCCGCAAGGGACGGCCATCGGGCGTCGCCGGTTTGTCGGTCTTCTCGCACGTCGGGCCCACGCCGCCGACGTCGGAGAGCGACTGGAAGTTCGAGGGCAACGCGACCCGGACCACGCTCGACGTCGTCTTCCCCGAGGGCACCACGCCGGGCGCGCAGATCTGGCTGACCGCGTTCTACTACAACCCGCGGATGCAGCGCGGGCCCGCCGCGACCCCCGTGACGACCCGCCTCCCCGGCGGCGCGGCCATGGCGGCGTAGTCTTCCGCAGTCCGGAAGATTTACCACGGAGGACACGGAGGACACGGAGAGAAGAAGTCAGCCACAGATTGACACGGATGACCACAGATCAGAATCCTGATCCGTGCTCATCCGTGAAGATCTGTGGCTGATTCTCTTTTGTCTTCTCCGTGCCCGGAGCCTGTCCTGAGGGACGAAGGATGTACTCCGTGGTGAACTTTCGGCTCAGCCGGCCGGGGCCCCCTCAGTCCGCCGGCCCGCCCGTCACCGCCTCCGCGTTCCGCAGGCCGTCCGCCACCTCGGTGATGATCCCCTTCTTGACGTAAATCGGCCGCACGATCTGCCTGAGGTACGGCAGCAGGCACGCGAAGAACCCGGCCGACACGAGGACGATCACGCCCGACAACCCGACGGCGCGGGCCGCCCCCTCCACGCCGTGCCCGAGGTACTCGGCGAGGAAGCCGGCCAGCAAATTGCCGAACGGGGCGACGCCTAAAAACGCGACCGTGAACAAACTCATCACCCGCCCGCGCTTGTCGTCGTCCGCCAGCGTCTGCAACAGCGTGTTGGCCGACGCGAACGTGGCGAGCATGCCGAACCCCGCCAGCGGCGCGATCAGGGCGGATGCGTACAGGTTGCGCGACGTCGAGAAGGCGATGATCGCCGCCCCGAAGAGCAGGCCCGCGAACGCGATGAGGCCCCCCAGCCCGAGCACGTTGCGTTTCGACGCGAGGTAGATCGCCCCCGTCAGCGCCCCGATTGCCGACGCCGCCATGAGGAGCCCCAGCGCCAGCGCCCCGCCCTTGTCGCCCAGCGGCGTGCCTTGGCTGAGCTCCTTCGCGAACACCGGCAGCAGGATGTTGAACGCCGGCACGCCCGTCAGGCTCAAGATCGCCATCAGCAGCAGCAGCGTGCGGATCGGCACGTGGTCCCACGCGTACCGCAGCCCCTCCTTCAGTTCGTCCACCACGCCCTGGTCGCGCTCCTTCGCCACGTGCGGCGCCACCCTCATCATCAGCAGGGAGACGACGACCGCGACGTACGACACCGCGTCGATGGCGAACGCCCACCCGACCGACAAAAACTGGATCAGTACGACCCCGCACAACGGCCCCAGCACACGGGCGGCGTGCACCATCGTCGAGTTCAGCGCGATCGCGTTCGGCAGGTCGTTGCGGTCCTCGACCATGTCGATCAGGAACGCCTGCCGGGCCGGCATGTCCAGGCAGTTGATCAGCCCCTGCACGAACGCCAGCGCGATGATCCCGCCCACGCTCGGGTACCAGAACGCCATCAGCGCCAGCGCCCCCGACTGCAAGCCCGACAGCACCTGCGTGAACACGAGCAAATTGCGCTTGTTCCACCGGTCGACCATCACGCCGCCGAACGGGGCGAGGAAGAAGAGCGGGAGTTGCCCCGCGAACGCGACGGTCCCCAGGAGCAACTCGCTCCCGGTCAGGTGGTACACCAGCCACATCGTCGCCGCGTGCGTGAGGAACGTGCCCGTCAGCGAGACCGTCTGGCCGACGAAGAACAGGCGGTAGTTGCGGGAGCGCAGCGACCGGAACAGGTCGAAGCGGCCCCCGTTGCCGCCGCGCCGCCCGCCTTCCGCGTAGTCAATCGTTGGTGCCGCCATGGTGTGCCGGCAGTGTACGCCACGCGCGCCGCCCGCCACACCCCGTACCCGTTCGCCAGACGTCCGTTTACCGCCGCCCGCGGTCGACGCGGGATGCACGCCCCGTCACTTCCCGAAGTGCACCTTCAGGTACGTGTAGATCAGCGAGCACGTCGCCACGATCACGCTGGCCCACAGCGTGATTTTGAGGATCCGCAGGCGGTTGGCGATCTCCTTGTCCCGCCACTCGGCCAGCCGCCGGTCGATCTCGTCCAGCTTGCGGTCGATCCGGCTCTCGATGTCGTCCAGCTTCTGGTTGATGTACTGGTCGGCCGTCTTCTTCACCCGCGCGGCGATCCCCCCGAACAGCCCCGACTCTTCGATCTCCTCCTTGATCGACCGGTCCCGCGGCGGCACGTGCGCCCCGCCCGCGCTGCCCTGGCCCTGCTGTTCCTGCGGCGGCAGGAACTGGTACTCCTTCGACGACTCGCTCTCCCCCACCAGGCCCGACACGATCGACCCGAGCACCGCCCGCCGCTTGCGGTTGATCTTCGCCCAGAACCCCTCGGTCTTCTTTAGCCGCTTCACGATCACGGGCACCGCTTCATCCGGCCCGATCTCCACCCCGCGCAGCCGCGCCAGCGCGATCAGCCCCCGCTCGCTCAGCCCGTCGAACCGCATGCTCTTGACGCGGAGGATCTCGAAGGCGAGCTGCTCTTGCGTCGCGTTCACCGGCACCGGCCGCCGCCCCCACCGCACGACATCGATCAGCGCCGCCCGGTCCAGCGACGCGATCAACTGCCGCCGCCCGTGGATCGCCGCCACCAGCTCCTGCGGCGTCTTGAACCGCCTGGGCTCGAGCCCGTACTCCTCCCCCAGCGTGTCCAACTCGTCCTTGGGAAGATCCGCCAGTTGCCGCGGGGCACTGCCGCTGGAGACGATGACCGGCGCCGGCGACGCCGCCACGGCCGGCAAATGCTCCGCCGACCTCCACTCCGGGAGCATCTTCACGTCAGTCTCGCGCCGATCGCTCGCAGGCATACTGGGGACAACTTACCCGGGACCGAATCGCGCTCCAATCGCCGACTCACCCCTCGATCGCGTTGTGCGCCATCCACACCAACACGAACACCCAGCACAGCAGCACGCAGATCAGCACGTCCCCCCAGAACGTCTTGAACCGCAGCCGCAACGCGTGAAGGACGAGATATCGCCGAACGACCGTCATGTAGCGTTCGCCGCCGGACAGGTAGTCGACCCACCCCCAAAGCGTCTGCACGAGCACGACGGTCGCGTAAATCGTCGCCACCCACCCGACGGTCAGGCGGAAGAAATGGAAGGGGTCGAGGTCGAACATTGCACGAAGGGTATGGGGTGTAGGGGATAGGGTGTCGGTTCTAAACCCTACGCCCTATACCCGACACCCTAGCCCTCACTCCGCCGCCTCCGGCTGTTCCGACTGCACGTTCCCCCCGAACAAGCTCGTCCCGATCCGCACCATCGTCGCCCCCTCGGCGATCGCCTCCTCGAAGTCGTTGCTCATCCCCATCGACAAGTGCCGCAAGCTCGCCCCGCCGATCTTGTGCCACTTCATCTCTTCGAAGATCTCCCGCACGCGCGAGAAGCACTGGCGGATCTCCGTCTTGTCCTCCGTCAGCGGGGCCATCGTCATCAGGCCCACGAGCTGCAAATTCGTCATCGTGTCGATCTGCTCGGCCAGGTGCACGCTCGCCCCGACGGCGACGCCGAACTTGCTCTTCTCCTCGCTCGCGTTGATCTCCAGCAGCACCGGCACCTTTTTGCCGAGCTTGGCGGCATGCGTCTCGATCTCCTCCGCCAGACGCAAACTGTCGATCGAGTGGATGTAGTCCACCATCGGCAGCAGCGGCTTGACCTTGTTCCGCTGCAAGTGCCCGAGCATGTGCCACCGCACCCGCGCCGGCACCGCCCCCGGCTCCCCGTGCGTCCGCTGCCGCTGCAAAAACTCGTTCACCTGCCCGATCCGCTGCTGGATCACCTGCACCCGGCTCTCGCCCAAGTCGGCGACGCCGAGCTGCACGATTTCCCGGATCTGTTCCGGGGCCGCCGTCTTGGTCACCGCGACCAGCGTGACCTCCTTGGGCTCGCGCCCGGCCTTCGTGGCGGCGGCGGCGATCCGCTCCCGGACCTGCTCGAGCTTCTCGGACAGCGGCGACTTGCGAACGGCCACGGCGGCTCCTTCCAGTGCGGACATGGTGCGGCTCCTTCTCCACCCCCGGCAAACCGCCCAGATTATAGGGGCCGCCCAATTTATGGTATAGGGACGGCCGACCAACCCCGCTTTCACCCGCCATGTCAGACCGCTTCGCCCAAGCCACCGCCGCGATCGACGCCGCCAACGCCCAAGACCCCGCCGGAAAAGAGCTCCTGTATTCCCGGCGGATGTCCGCCTGGCTCGCCAAGCTCCGGCCCGACGCCCCCGAGCCGCTGCGCCTGGCCGCCCGTGCCCAGCACCTCCGCCGGTGGGCCATCCCACGATCGGCCTACCCAATGGACCGCATCGGCTACCTCACCTGGCGGACGACGCTCTACAAGTTTCACGCCGACGAGGCGTCGAAGATTCTCGCCGCCGCCGGGTATGACGAGCCGACGATCGCCCGCGTCGCGTCCCTCGTGCGGAAGGAGCAGATCAAGTCCGACCCCGACGCCCAGACGCTCGAGGACGTGATCTGCCTGGTGTTCCTGGAAAACTACTTCGCCGAGTTCGCCGCGGGGCATGATCCGGAGAAGGTGATCGGCATCCTGCGCAAGACGTGGAAGAAAATGTCGCCGCAGGGGCACGGGGAGGCGCGGAAGCTCACGATCCCGGAGGGCGCGCGGGCACTGGTGGAGCGGGCGCTGGCGCCGGAGGCGTGACCTTCGCCTTCGTGGGTGGGTTGGACCGCTAACCCGCAAGCGGGTGTGCTGCGCACACGGATACGCGCGGGTTCACGTTCCCGGTCCGATCTCCGCCACGTACAACTGCGTCCACGGCCCCTCGTTCACGTTGAAGTAAATGCGCTTCCCGTCGGCCGAGAAGATCGGGTGCGGGTGGTTGCGGCGCCAGCTCTTCGCGCCGCCGGACGCCATGAACTTGTGGAGCACCACGTACCGCCCCTCGCCGCCGTTAATGTCGCCCAGCAGCACGCAGAACTCGCCCGGCTTGCCGCCGATCTTGTCGGTCGCGCCGTCGGTTACGAACAGCCGCGAGTCCGGGCTCACCGAAGGGTGCGGCGCCCCGTTGAGCGCCGGCATTCCCGGGATTCGGCCCGATCGGTCCTTCTGCTTGGTCAGGTCCAGGAAAACGTGATTCACCTCGAGGATCTTGCTCGAGTTCGGATACCACGCCGGGTGGCCCCAGCGGTCGTGTTGGAATTCGAGCTGGCCGGTCTCGAGATTGGCGACGGCGAGCCCCTGACGGTCGCTCACCTTGCCGCGAAAGTTGTCGCCTCCCGCGCCGGCCGCGAACTTGAAGAATGCGTGCTTCAGGTCCGGGCTGATCACCGGGAAGAACACGGAGACCCTCTTGCCCGGGAACTGCATGGCGAGGTAGTCGGCGTACATCTTCTCGATCTGCTCGATCGACGTGACCGTGCGGATCTCGCCGGTGCGGGCGTTGGCGAGCATCAGGCCGCGGTGCTCGCCCGGGTTCCAGTGCGTGCCGTACACCGGCAGCCACTCGCCGGCCGGCTGGCCGAACCCGATCTGCAGCCCCGGCGCAACCGCCCGCTCCTTGCCCGTGTCGAGGTCGACGACGTACACGCCCCATTTGCCCTCCCGCACGTCGTGATACGCGACGGCCTTCCCGCCCAGCGTCCATTGCTGGCACGCGACGCGGTGCGCGTCCTCGCACGTTACGTTTCGCGCGATCACGGTCTCTTTGCCCGTCACCCGGTCGAGCACGACGACCTCGCCCGACTCGCCGTTGGCGGTCTTGGACGAGAAGAAGAGAAGCTTGGTGCCGTCGGGGCTCTCGGGGTTGGTGAGGTAGTAGGCGTGGGTCGTGTGTCGGCCGGGCGCGTCCGAAACCGGCTTGATCGTCACGCCGGCGCGCCAGGGGGCAAGCGCGTCGCCCGCCGGGGCGTCGGCGGCGCGGGAGTGAAGGGTCAGTACGACGGCAGCGACGCAGATCAGCGGGCGGACGACAGACATGCAGACCTCCGAAGGTGCCCCTGTATAGCGTCGAACGCGCCGCAAGTTGAGCTACAAACGACCACTGGCAAGCTTACAGCTTGCCAGTGCCACCCGAATTCCAGTTCTCCGACCCATTCACACGGCCGCGGTCTGCAGCAAATCGCTCACGGACTTCCCGCCGGCCGACGTGATCGTCACCTCCAGCAGCTTCGCCGGATCGGCGTTGTGCTTCAGCGTCACGGGACCGAGCAGGGGGGTGAGTCCCGACTCGACCGCCCCGCGCACCGTCGCGAACGTCTCCGGCGTATTCGGCGCGTTCAGCCGGTCCGCGAACTTCAAGCTGACCTCGCCCGTGCCAAACTTCGCCTTGCCCTCGGTCGACACCTCGAGTTGCTGGGCCGTCGCCAGCGTGTAGCGCACGGCGCCCGCGATGGCTTCGGCCAGCGTCGCCGCGCCGGCGATCGGCTGCTTCCGCTGATACACCAGACCCGACCGGCCGTCCTGGTGGTCGAGGTAGATGTTGGCCTCGTGGCTGACCAGCACGACGCCCGGGCCGTGGTGCACGTGGGCGTAGTCCGCCACGTCGATCAGCCCGTGGTCGGCCAGCAGGTGGCCCTGGATCCACGTGTGGAAGAGCGGGACGACCTGCGCGTCGGTGATGGCCTTGGGGTCGTCGAGGAAGAGTTTGATGGTGAACTTGTGCATGACTTCGGACGGCCCTCAGCCGTCATCCTGAGCGTAGCGAAGGACCTCGCCTCGAACGGCGAGCACCTTTCGCGATGTCGAACGACTTCGAACGGTCGAGCAAGATCCTTCGGAGTACCTCAGGATGACGGTCACGCCGGTCAGGCTTTGACCGCCGCCGGCGGCGCATGGCGCGTCTGCCACTCGATGTGCGCCTTGTGCGCCGCGTCGATGAACAGATTCGCCTCCTCGATCAGCTTGTGGGCCGTGTCGGCCGTGTACCGCGTGTCCGGGCCCTCGTGGCGGGCGAACAGGTACCGGCTGAACTGGTCCGCGTGGAACCGGTCCCAGTAGATCTTCGTGTCGACGAACCGCGACCGGAATTCATTCACGATCACGTTGTCGTCGTCCGGGACGTCGATCCACTGGAGCTGCACGAGCGTCTTGGCGGCCGTCAGCATCGCCCGGTACGCCCGATCGTCGGCCTGCTTGTACTGGCCGGCGTCGAGCATCAACGTCGCCTCGAACGCCTCGGTCTCGGCCTGCGTGAAGCCGAACCCGGCCAGGGACACGACCTCGCCCGCGCACTCGCCGATGCCCAGATCGCCGATCGTGTACTGCCGCGGGTCGCCCCAGTCGGTGTAAAGTTCCGGCGCCTCCGCGTGCGGCGGCACCTTCACGAACGGGTCCACCAGTTCCTTCAGCGCCTTCTTACCGACCCGCGCGCACCACGCCTGAAAACTCTCCTCCGGCTTGCGCTCGGCGACGTATTTGCCCGTCAGCGAGTCGACCAGTTCGGGGATCCGCTTGCTCGGCACGCTGCCCATCGCCAGGGCGTAGGAGCCGCCGTTGTTCGTCCACTGCCCGCCCAGCATGACCTGGAAGTGCGGGACGGTGTACCCACCCACGTTCCGCGAGTTCCCGTAGAACCCGAGGTCGGCGACGTGGTGCTGGCCGCACGAGTTGAAGCAGCCGGACGCCTTGATCCGCAGGTTCTGCACGGCCGGGTCGACCGTCCCGGCCGCCAGCTTGTGCGTGAAGTGCTCGCTGAGCACGCCCGCCAGCCCGCGGCTCGCGCTGATGCCCAGCTTGCACGTGTCCGTCCCCGGGCACGAGACCACGTCCGCGATCGTCCCCGCCCACGGCTCGCCCAGGCCGATCGCCTTGAGTTCCGTGTAAAGGTCAACGAGCTTGCCCTCTGGCACCCACCGCAGCACCAAGTTCTGCTCGACAGTCGTCCGGCAATACGCGCCGCTGTTGGCCGTCTCGCCGCCCGCGAATTTGCGGGTGATCTCGGCGAGCGCCCGGAACTGGTCCGGCGTCGCATCGCCCAGCGGCAAATACACCGTCGCCGTCGCGTAACCGGCCTGCCGCTGCTTGTAGACGTTGCCCTTGTGCCACACCGCGTACCCCTCGGGCTGCCGCGACGGGATGTTCACCTGCACCGTCGGCAGCGCCGCCTCTTCCTTCCAGCCGGGGATCTTGTCGAAGTGCTGGCGCCATGACGGGTCCTCCGGCATCGACTTGTACTCGTCGAGCACGACCCGCTTGAACTCCTCGATCCCCAGCTTCTGCACGACGAACTTCAGCCGCGCGCGGTTGCGGTTCTTCTTCTCGCCCAGCCGGGCGAACACGCGCCCGATCGCCCGCGACATCGGCAGCAGCTCTTCCTCGGGCAGGAAGTCGAACATCAGCTTCGCGTTGTGCGGCACCGCCCCGAGCCCCCCGCCGACGTAGATCGCGAACCCGCGCTTGCCGTCGTCGGTCACCTTGGCGATCCCGCCCAGGTCGTGGATCGACACGAGCGCGCACGCCTCGTGCTCGCACCCCGAAAACGCGATCTTGAACTTCCGCCCGAAGTCCTGCGTGTCCCGGTGCCCCAGCAGGTAGGACGCCGTCGCCTTCGCGTACGGCGTCACGTCGAACGTCTCGGTCCGGCAGACGCCCGCGATCGGGCAGGCGGTCACGTTTCGCACCGAGTTCCCGCACGCCTCGCGCGACGTGATGCCCACCGCTGCCAGCCGGCGGAAAAGGTCGGGCGTGTCTTCGATGTGGATGAAGTGCAGCTGGATGTCCTGCCGCGTCGTCACGTGCAGGATCTGATCGGAGTACTCCTCCGCCAACTCGGCGAGCACGACCATCTGCTCCGGCGTCAGCCCCCCGAACGGGATCTTGATCCGCTGCATCCCCGGGGCGTCCCAGTACGTCTCGGGGCCCTTGGTCAGCGCCGAGTACGGCAGCTTCTGCGTCGCGATCCCGTCGTGCCGCTGGCCGTTGTCGTACCGCTGGCCATAGGCGCCGCGGCGGAGGCGAGTCTCCGCGAAGACCTTCTCGTCGATCTTACCGGCCTTGCGCAGGGCGATCTGGGCCTCGAACGCATCGATCTCAGGGCCGAGCGGATCCACGATCCGGCCTGCCAGCTTCTCTTTCCATGTCATGCTCATCGATTCCTCGGGTGGGGCCGCACAGAATAGGGACGTCGAATCCCGTCTGCAAGCCCCGCGAGGAAGTTTGTACTACTTTCCTATAGGGGATTTGAAGTTGCGTGCCTCACAGTCGCTTCAAGGGTATGGGGAAGCAGAGGTTATGTAGGCCGTAAAGCCGATTACCGATGGACTTCGACCAGTCGAACTCCGTCTTGGTTGGCCACGATCGCGCCCATCCCCTCTATTTGCACGCGCACGGCATCGTCGTTGACCGGGCGGGCCAGGATGAACCGGACGTTGTACCTCCGGACGGTCGCTGCGCGGTCTGCGGCCGGCGTCGCGGGATCGTAGAAACGGGCGACGTCCGCCCTCCGCGCGTCGTGATCGGGCACGAACGCCAGCGGGTGGTCGGCCGCGACGACCTTTCCGGTGTACGCGGGAATGATCCAACTCGCGGCCATGTCGGCCAGGACGACGTCGTCGGCCTTGACGTGCCGCTGGAGGAACAGCAGTTCGTCCTGATCGCGGTAGTAGGGGAAGAGGAACCAGATCGCGTCCCGCTGGGCGATGAGCGAGAATGCGATCACTGCGGCCCCGACCGCCGACAGGCGCCGCCGCGGGATGCGCCGAGCGCGGGCCGTGCCCAGCCACGTCGCGATCCACACGCCCGCCGCGATCTGCAACAGCAGCACGGCGATCGGGAGGGTACGGGTGAGGCTCATCTGGTTCGTCACGAGCCCGCCGACGTAGCCCGCGACTAGGCCGAGCGTGAGCAGCCCGAGGAAGTCGCGCCGGTTGGCGCGGAGGCGCGCGACGATCACCGGCACCCCCAGGAACGCGAGGGTGACCCGGGCGGCCATCGACGGGTCGTACAACTCCGCGTTGGCGGCGGCGAACGCGGCCTGATCGGTGCGCAGCAACCGCCAAAGTGGAAAATAGGGCCACGCGCACGCCAGCGCCAGCGACAGCGGGATCGCCAGCCCCAGCGCCACCCGTCGGGCGACCGTGAAATCGCCAGGCCCGGGGCACTTGGCGACCGCGAGCACCGACAGGCCCGCGCACATGAGCATCGTCCCGGTCGGCGCGTGCGCGAGGAGCAGGAGCGCCGTGGCCGGGACGAGCCAGGTCAGCGTGAGGATCGCCCCGCCGAACTGCGACCCGCGCGTCACCGAATCACGCCCCGGGACGAGCACGCCGAACACGATCAGGCTCAGGCCGGTGGCGAATGCCGACGGGTACGCGGTCACGTGCCCGATGTCGCTCAGGTGGAAGAAGCTGCTCCACTTCGGCGGGTGCCAGCCCCACAGGAAGATCACGCACAGCAGCGTCAGCACCGGTGCGGCGGGCCGCGGCGTCAGCTTGCGCACGAGCAGCCACAGGCCCAGGCAGATCAGGGCAAAGTTGACCGGCGCGGCGACGCCCAGTACGGCATCTGCCGACCAACCCGTCGCGCGGCTGAGCAACCCCAGGGCCAGCGAATAGGGGGAGAAGAACGCGTGCGGCGCGTCGGTCGCGAGTTGCGGGTGCCGCGGCTGTGCGGGGTGGGCGGCCAACTCGCGGACGACGGCGGCGTGCTCCCAATAGTCCCCTCCGCGCGTGCCCCCGCGGAACGTCTGGACGACGACCAGCAGGAACGTCGCCGCGAGCACCACGTAGGCCAGGTGCCAGCGCGCGGCCCCGGCGCGGCGCTCCGGCGGCGCAGCCCGCACGGCCGGGCGCGGTTCCATAACGGGCGCGCACGTCCCACTCATCATGATTTCACCCACGGCATGACGCGGTGCAGCGTATCAGACTGGGGCGGCGGGTGGCAAGGAAATCGAACGCGGGCGATGCGTGTGCGCGCAAAATGATTAGGCGCATAGCGGTTGTGAGGGTCGCCCCACCGCTACGCCGTCGTTAGGCGAGGCTCGAAGCCCCGCGAGGAGGCCGATGATCGGGAAGATCGAACCATGCCGCAGACGACCCACATCAGGATGCCCGCGGCGACCAGGCCGACCGAGACCACCATCGAGAAGCTCATAAAGCCCCAGACCGGCGGCTCGGTGCGGATCATCTCGAGGGTAAACCGGGAGATCCCCTTGAGGATCAGCATCAGCGCGAATACCCGCCCCGCGGCAGGGGCCAGGGCGAGGAATGCGACGCACACGGCGGCGATAAACCCGGCGTTAAACGTGCTGTACAACTGCGTCGGGTGCACCGGATGGGCGCGATATTTGGCGGCGAGCGCTTCGAGCTCGGCGTTCCCCCGGATCTGTTCCTTGGGCAGGGGACGCGGCAGGACGTCGCCCAGTCCGGAGTTGCGGTGGCCGTCGATCGACGGGAGGGTCTCGATCACGTGCTTGGGGTTCGGGTCGAGCAGGCGGGGGTCCAGGCTGATCTCGCCGCGCTGGTACTGCTCGATGAACGCGTTAGACCCGTACGGGAACTGCACGGCCCAGGGCAGCGAGCACTCCTCGCCGTGGCAGCACCCGTTCATGTAGCACCCCAGCCGGCCCCAGGCGAGGCCGAGCATCAGGCATGGGGCGACGATGTCCATCCCACGGAGGACGGGCACTTTACGCCAGATCGCGTAGAGGATCAGGACGGGCGTGGCGAACAGGAAGCCCCCGAAGAAGGTCAGCCCGCCGCTCGACACGTTGATCATGTTCTTGAAGTTCTCCCAGGCCGGGAGGCGCGGGTCCGTAAAGGCGGACCAGTTTTCAAGAACGTGGGTCAGACGCGCCCCGACGACGCCGACGACCAGTCCCAGGAGCGAGGCCGTAACGAAGTGATCCCCGTTGAGCCCGTGTCGGCGGGCGAGGTACTTCATCAGCATCGACGCGAAGACGAACGCCAGGACGAGCATCAGCCCGTACCCGTAAACCGGGCGGTCGATGAACGGGATGCGGAAGAGCTCTTGGTACATGCGGGGGATTGTAGGGGAGGAGTTCCGCTAATGACGATCGAAACTCGAAGCTCGAATCAATGACGAATTCCGAATACCCGATGACGAAATGCCCGGCTCTCCGAGCGCTTCGTCATTCGCCGGCCGAGCTTCGTCATTGATTCGTTATTCGAGTTTCGTCCTTCGTCATTCCGCCCCCATTCGCCATCACCAGATCTGGACCTCGGTCTCGAGCGAGATCTCGTTCTTCTCCCACACCTTTTCCCGGATGATCTTGATCAGCTTCTTCACGTCGTCGGCGGTGCAGCCGGGGTGGGCGACAAGGAAGTTGGCGTGGACGCGGGAGACCTCGGCCCCGCCGACCTGCAGGCCCTTCAGACCCGCCTGGTCGATCAAAGCGCCGGCCGACAGGCCGCGCGGGTTCTTGAAGACGCACCCGGCGTTCTTGGTGTTGAGCGGTTGGCTGTTCCGCTTGTACATCCAGATCTCCTTGGTCTTCTTCATGATCCGGTCGGGGTCGTCCTCCTCCAGCGCGAGCGTGGCGCCGAGGATGAAGGGGGCGGAGATGTTGGTGTGGCGGTACTCGAAGATCAGGTCGTCGCGCGTGCGCTCGAAGACGGTGCCCTCGGAATCCATGACGGTGACGGTCTCGACGACCGCGCCGATGTCGCCGAACTTCCCGCCGGCGTTCATCTTGACGCCGCCGCCTATGGTCCCGGGGATGCCGGCGAGGCACTCGACGCCCGCCAGCCCCTGGCGGACCGTGCGGACGATCAGCTTCTGCATGTCCACGCCGGCCCCGACGTCGGCGGTCGTGCCCTCGAACTTGACGCGCCGCCAGTGCTCGGCGTCGAGGCGGAAGACGGCCCCGTCGATGCCCTCGTCCGAAATCAGGAGGTTGGCCCCGAGGCCCAGGACCTTGAACGGGATGCCGCCGTCCACGCAGCGTGAAACGGCGAGTTGCAGTTCGTCGAGCGATCGCGGCTGGAGGAAGTACCGGGCCGGCCCGCCGAGCTTGTACCAGGTGTACTTGGCGAGCGGGTGGTGCTCGGAGACGATCTCTTCGAGGCCGGCGAACGGGGAGGCGATTCGCAGGACCGCGGGCGCGGAATCGGGATCGGTAGGGTGCGGTGGGGGCACGGTCGGATTCTAGCGTCGGCGGAGAAGGCCGCTAGCGCGGGACGCGGGCGGGTGAAAAGAAAATCGCGGGGTTTCCGACCCTGCGCCGATCTACTGAGATAGAAGACGAGACAGCGCCCCTTAATGAGGAATTGAACCCACGGAGCGAGCTCCGGGGCTTTGCGGGGGCCGTCTTACCGTGTATCGGTGCCTGAGCTCCGGAGATCAGAAAGATTCGCATGCCTGTTACCCGTCGACCCGTGCCCGAACTGCCGCTGGCCCCGCGGACGCGCCCGATCGCGGCCGACCTTCACCGGTCGTACCCGACGGGGCGGAAGGACTTCTCGCGGGCGTTCGCGGGCCGGCCGATGGCGCTGCGGCTGACGTCGGCGGGGGGGCGGTTCCCGGCGGGGGTGCGGGCGCGGCTGGTGACGACGATCAACGCCGCCGGGCCCGGGCAGACGACCGAGGCGCCGTTCGAGGCGTCGGCGGACGGGCGCGTCCTGTCGTGCGAGGTCGTGCCCGCGAGGCCGGGCCTGTACTCGTTCCACGCCGAGTTCTCGACCGACGGTGGGCAGACCTGGCGGCACGACCCGATCCCCGAGGCGTGGGTCCTGGTCGACCCGCCGCAGGTGGATCGGATGCGGCTTTACACGCTGATCCCGGCGGTGTCGGGGCCGATCGCCGAGTGGAGCGCGCGACTGCCGGACATCAAGGCGATGGGGTTCGACACGGTGCACCTGCTGCCGCTGACGGAACTGGACGCATCCCGCAGCCCGTACTCGGCGCGGGCGCTGTTCCGCGTCGAGCCGAGCTATCTGGAGAATCAGGTTGGCGACGGGCTGGCCGAGCTCGAAGCGTTCGTGGAGGTGGCCCGGGCGCTGGGGCTTCGGCTTTGCTTCGACCTGGTGCTGAACCACGTCGGGGTGCAGAGTGAGATCGTCCGGCGGGCGCAGGAGTGGATCACGCCGGACGAGTCGAGCCCGGACGGTAACCGGCGGGCGCGGTACTACTGCGACAAGGGGTGGCTGCCGTGGGAAGATTTGGTGCTGATCGACTACGAACATCCGTCGGCGCGCGTGCGGGCGGAGGTCTGGCGGTACATGACCGAGTACGCGCTGTTCTGGGCCCACTACGCCGACCAGACGGGCGGCTTCGTGCGGTTCGATAATCTGCACAGCAGCGACAAGGGGTTCGTCGACCACGTCTCGGCGGCGCTTCGGACGACGTACCCGGGCGTGGGGATCATCGCCGAGTACTTCACGGACGTCGGCACGCTGCTGGCGACGATCCCGGCGTGGCACCTCAACCTGGTGCTGGCGACGCCGTGGGATGCGCGGTTCGTTCCTGCGCTGCGGGAGTATTTGAAGTACCTGCACTCGGTGTCGGGGCCGGTGCGGTGGTTCATGCCGGTGACGAGCCACGACTCGGGGTCGCCGGCGCAGGAGTTCGGGTCGGCCGAGTCGACGCGCCCGCGGTACGTGGCGGCGGCGCTGCTGGGGACGGGGGCGACGGGGATCACGCAGGGCGTCGAGTGGGGCGTTGCGCGGAAGATCGAGTTCATCGGCGAGCAGCCCCGCGCCCCGCACGAGGCCAATCCGATCTACGGCGCGTTCCTGCGACGCGTAAACGACGTGCTGGTGGCCGAGCCCGCGCTGGCGCGGGGCACCAACTGCCACTTCGTCGACGGCGGGCACGACGCGGTGATCGCGGCGTTCCGCACGGACGATAGGCCGGGCCGGGTGGGGATCCTCGTCGTGTGCAATTTCGACATCGCGGGTGAGCAACAGGTCGAGATCGATTTCGCCTCGTTCCTGCCGCCGGGGGTGGCGGCGCCGGTGCACTGCACGGACCTGCTGACAGGCCGGGCGCACGAATTCGAGACGGCGAAGATGCGGCACACGATCGCGCCGTGTGGGGTGCACGCGTTTCGGATTGATCAGGCAGGAGCTTGATGACGAGCTGAGCCGGTTCGGGAGGCAAGAATGCCTCCGCTCACCCGCTCAGGCAGACAAGAATGTCTGCCCCACTGGATTAAGCGCCTTCGGCGGCGAGCTCTTTGGCGACGTCGCAGATCGTGCCCGCGCCGATCGTGAGGATCAGGTCGCCGGGGCCGGCCTCGCGCTTCAGGTACGCGACCATTTCGGGGAACGTGGGAACGTGCACGGCGCGGTCGCCGGCGGCGTTGACGCGGGCGACGAGGTGCGGCGTGGTCGTGAGGCGCTTCTCCTCGTCGGAATCGCGGACGGCGTAGATGTCGGCGATCAGCGTGAGGTCGGCCCCGTGGAAGCAGGTCGCGAACTCGTCCATCAGCGTGCGCGTCCGGCTGTGCTGGTGGGGCTGGAAGACGGCGATCAGGCGCTTGGGGTTCCAGCGGTCGCGGACGGCCTGGAGCGTGGTGCGGATCTCGGTCGGGTGGTGGCCGTAGTCGTCGACGAGGGTCGCGCCACGGTACTGGCCGACGAGGGTCATCCGGCGGTCGACGCCGCCAAAGGTGCTGACGGCGCGGCACGCCTCGGCGGGATCCACACCCGCGGCGACACACGCGGCGACGGCAAGCGTCGCGTTGTACAAATTATGGACGCCGGGGACGGACAGGCGGATCTCGCCGACCTCCCGCCCGTTGTGGCGGACGACGCCGGCGTGGCAGCCGTTGTGCAGCGGCAGGGGGGTCGTCTCCCAGTCGAGCGGGTGCGTCGCAGGCACGCCGAAGTCCGCCTCGGGC
Organism: Tepidisphaeraceae bacterium; assembly: GCA_035627895.1. Classification (GTDB taxonomy): domain Bacteria; phylum Planctomycetota; class Phycisphaerae; order Tepidisphaerales; family Tepidisphaeraceae; genus DASPKW01. Next base: position 29,417 of record DASPKW010000237.1, read on the forward strand.
GAGAGGGCGATCCACTGGACGGGCCGGCCGACGTTTTCGAGGGCGGCGGCGACGTTTGCGTCGCGGCCGTTTGCGAGGATGAGGCCGTCCTGCGGCACGATCGCGGCGAACGTGCGGAACGCGCCGACGATGTCGGCCAAATTCTTGTAGCAGTCGAGGTGGTCGGCCTCGATGTTGGTCAGGACGGCGGCCGACGGGAAGAGGTTGTGGAACGAGCGGTCGTACTCGCACGCCTCGACGACGAACGAACGCCCGGAGCCGGAGCGCGAGGACCCGCCGAGCTGCGGGACGGTGCCGCCGATGACATAGGATGGGTCGGCCCCGCACTGCGTCAGGGCGTGGGCGATCATCGACGTGGTGGTCGTCTTGCCGTGCGTCCCCGCGACGGCGATCGCCCACCGCTCCTGCATGACCTGGCCGAGGAGCTGGGCGTACTTGATCGTCGGGAGGCCGAGCCGCTGGGCGGCGAGGTACTCTGGGTTGTTCTCGCGGACGGCGGCGGTGCGGACGACGAGGTCGACCGAGCGATCCAAGAGTTGGCCGAGCTGGTCGCGGGTGATGCGGGCGCCGCGCTTGGCGAGCTGGCCGGTCTGCTCGTTGAAGTTGGGGTCGGACCCGGACACGACCGCGCCGCAGTCCATGAGGACCTTGGCCAGGCCGGCCATGCCGCTGCCCCCGATGCCGATGAAGTGGACGCGCCGGCCGGCGAACCGGCTGGCGGGCGGAAGATCGGCGGAGCGCGACTTTGTTCGCAACTCGGGAGAGGTCATAAGGGTTGGGTGAGAGGCTCCGCGCATCGTACAGGGGGGAAAAGTCAAAGCAACCAACTTGGGAGAAGCGCGCACGAGGGAGGGCGAGGCTCCGTCCGAGCCACGGGGGCATCCCGCGCGTAGTAATGTCTTGGACGGAGCCTCGCCCTCACACTGCAAAATCAGACGTGTAAAAGGACTATCGGCAGGAGGCCGGATCGCGCTGGAGGGATCGCCGCTGGACGCGCTCAGCAAGCTGAGCGGCTAAATGGGGCATCGGTCAAAGCGCGAGTACCGTCGTCGCGACCTCGTCCGCGGCGCCGGGCTTCCCCATTGCCCGCGCGGCGTCCCCCATGGCGCGCCTGCGACCCGCATCGAACAGGAGCTGTTCGAGCGCGGGTTTGAGCTTGGCGGAGTTCTTGGCCGCGTCCCGCTCGTCGTCGACCAGGATCGCCGCGCCGGCGTCGGCAAGCACCTTCGCGTTGAGGCGCTGGTGCTGGTCCTTGTGAAACGGGTAGGGCATCAAAATCGACGGGATGCCGCACGCGGTCAACTCGGCGCACGTGCTCGCGCCCGAGCGGGAAACGGTGAGGTCCGTCGCCGCCCACACGTCGGCCATCGCGGGCGTGAAGTCGACCACGCGGGCGCGGACGTCGATCTTGCGGTACGCCTCGCGGACGGCGTCGGCGTGCGCCCGGCCGGACAGGTGCAGCACCTGCCACCCCTGCATGTCGAGCCCGGCGAGCGTCGCCGTCACGCCCTCGTTCACCGTCTGAGCGCCCTGGCTGGCGCCGGTGATCATGAGCGTGTTGAGCAGGGGGTCGAGGCCGAGCCGCGCGACCGCCTCGGCCTTGGGCGGCAGTGCGGTGATGTCCGAGCGGATCGGGCAGCCGGTCACGCGCAGCTTGGCGCGCTTGGACGATGAGACGTGCTGGGCGGTCTGTTCGAACTGGCAGCAGACGGCGGCGGCGTGCTTCATCAGGTACTGGTTGGCCTTACCCGGGATGACGTCGGGGTTGATCAGGGCGGTCGGGATCTTGTCGGCGGCGGCAAGCTTCACGCCCACGCCGGCCGCGTAGCCACCGAGTCCGACGACGGCGTCGGGCTTGCGCTCCTTGAGCACCCGCCGGACGAGTTCCTTGGTCTCGCGCCAGCTCTTCCAGAACCGCAGCAGCCCGCCGACGGAGCGGGTCGGGCGCTCGATCGGCTGTTCGACGAACTCGAACCCGGTCGGCTGGAGGATGACGCGGTCGATGTCGCGCGTCGTGCAGAGGAACAGCACCCGCGTGTCGGGGGAGCGCGTGCGCAGGGCCTCGGCGACGGCGATCCCGGGGTACAGGTGCCCGCCGGTCCCGCCGCCGGCGAACACGATCAATTTCTTGTCGGAGGCCTGGCCCATGTCGGGGCGGATCATACGGGGGGAGGGGTCAACATGGAATCGGGGAAGGGGAATGCCCGTGCGAACGGATGCACCTTACGTCAGCTGCGGGTCAACGACCCGCTGACGCGTCCCATTCGATCCCGCTTTCGTTGCCAACGACACGTTGCGAAGCACCGCGCGTCAGCAACGCGTTGCGTCGCAGCTAACGGTGGCGCGTGAGCGCGAGCAACTGCTTCACGAACGCGACCTGCTGCGGGTTCTCCGCGACTTTGAGGAACTCTTCGAACAGTGCCCTGCTCTCACCCGATCGCATTTCCCCGATGATCCGCGGCATCTGCGCCTCGGGCGACTGCGGCGGCGCGACCCGCCCCGTGCCACTGTCCGCCGGCGCGCGGAGCCCGAACGCGATCGTGTCGACGCCCGCCTCCATCGCCGCCCCGAGGCACATCACGCACGGCTCGAGCGTCGAGACGAGAATCAAATCCTTCCGGTCCGTCGGCCGCACCTTCCCGGCCGCCCGGGCGAACGTGACCATCTCCGCGTGCGCGGTTCGGTCCTCGGTCGCGTTGAGTCGGTTGTGACCCTCGGCAATGACCTTACCGTCGCCGTCCGCCAGAACGCACCCGATCGGGGCTTCCTTCGCCGCCAGGCCTTGCCGCGCGACGTCGAGCGCGCGGCGCATCAGGCCGTCGAGGAAATCGGGAGTGATGCGGGTCGGGGCCGGCGCGAGCAGGCGGAGTGCGTCGTCGAGGTGGGCCAGCATGTCGGCCGGGTTCTTGTAGACGCCTCGTGCGCCGGCGTGCCGGAGCATCTGCTCGTCCTGAAACCCGGTTAGCACACCGACGCCCACCACGCCCGCGCGCTTGGCGGCGGTCATGTCGAAGTTCGTGTCGCCGACCATCGCGCACTGCCCCGGCCCCACCCCGAGCTTGCCGAGCGAGGCCTGGATCAAGTCCGGGTCGGGCTTGGACCCGTCGGCGTCCGCGGCAGTGACGATCTCGTCGACGTGATCCTCGAACTTCACTTTCGCCCCGGCCTCCACGCCCGCGAACTGCTTGGCGTCGCTCGACGTCGCCAGGACGACCTTCAGCCCCCGCCGCCGCAGCTCGGCCAGCAGTTCGAGCGCCCCGGGGAATAGGGAGAACCCCCTTGTTTCGGCGATCTGCCGAAACTCCTTCGGTTGCAGCGCCCGGGCCTCGTCGCCGACCCGCGCCTCCGCCGCCTGCCCGAGCAGCGCCGGCACGAGTTTGTCGCCGCCCATCCCGATCAGCGGTCGAATCCGGTCCGCATCGACGCGGTAGCCGACGGCGGCGAACGCGCGGACCCACGCCTCGACGTGGGACGAATTGGTGTCCACGAGAGTGCCGTCCACGTCGAAGATCAGGGCGTCAAGGGGCATGACGCCGGTGTAGCCGCCCGGCAGCCGTCTGGGCAATCCGGAAAACTCCGTCGCCCGCGCGGCCCTCGACCGATCAGAACGGGGTGACCACCGGCGCGTCGGCCTCGTTCTCCACCGTGTCGCCCGCGTCCTTCACGACCGTGTTGGGCCCGGCCCCGACGTAGATCGAGTCGATCCCGCCGTCGTCGGCCCGCACCTGGTCCCGCCCGTCGCCGGTCAGTACGGTGTCGACGCCCGGGCCGGGGTTGACGTAGTCGTTGCCCAGGCCCGCCCAGACCCAATCCCGGCCCGCGCCGCCGAATACGGTGTCGTTCCCGCGCCACCCGAACACGGTGTCGTCGCCCGACCCGCACAGGACCAGGTCGTCGCCGAAGCCGGTGTCGACCGAACTGCCGACCGTCGCCACCGACAGGTCGATCACGTCGTCGCCGCCCTTCGCGTCGACCGAGATGCGCGAGAAACTCCCCCCGGCGAACGACCCGCTCACCCCGGAGACGGTGAACGTGTTGCCCGTTCGCGTCAGCTTGATCTGGTCGGCCCCGGGCGTGCCGACGATGCGCAAGACGCCGTCGCCGATCGTCGCCGTCACACCGACCGGCGCGCCGGGCGCCGCGTCGCCGGTAAGCTGGGCCAGCACCAGGTCGCGGCCGACCATGCCGGCGACGAGCACCCGGCCGTCGGCGCGAATCACGATCCGCACGGCCTGTTCCAGGCGGGTCGTCGGGTTGACCTGCACGCTGCCGGTGAGTCCCCAGTTGCCGTCGAGCGTGCCGTCGGCCTCGAGGCGAGTGACGTACATCCCGCTGTGGTCGCCGGGATTCCCGGTGGCGTCGTAGGTGGACATGTACCTCGTGCTGGCGATCAGGATTCGGCCGAACTCGTCGACGGCCAGGTCACTCGGGGTGCCGGCCTGAGTCGTCTCGAACGTCAGCCGGCCGGCGGCGCCGAAGCCCGTGTCGAACGCGCCGCCCGACGTGACGCGGACGATCTCGATCCACTCGATCTGGCCCTCGCCGACCTGGCGATAGCGGCGCTCGCCGATGAGGATCTCGCCGCCCGGGCCGACGTCGGCGCCCCAGACGGAGTTGCCCGACTCGCCGTGCGGGATGACGAGCACGCCGCTGCCGTCGCTGCCGCCCGGGGAGAACGTCGTGTCGACCAAGCCGTTGGCGGTCAGCCGGACGATCGCCAGCCCGGTGGACTCGCTCTGACCGCCCGCCCCGCTCACGAGGCGCTGCCCGACCAGGACGAGCCGCCCGGCCGGGTCGGTCAGCACCTTGGTCAGCTGAAACGAGGCGCCCGGGAACAGGCCGGACAGCATGACCAGGCCGATCGTGCCGAAGGTCGTGTCTGGCACGCCCGCGGTCGTGTACCGGCGCACGCCGTCGACGATCAGTCGGCCGGCGCTGTCGAGGGTGATCGCCACGCGGCCGGTATTGGTCGGGCCCGCGTCGATGATGCCCGTGCCGCCCGCGCCGTAGCCGGTGTCGGGCGTGCCGTCGGCGTTGAACCTGGCGATCCTCAGGGCGGACGTCGGGTTCATCAGGTTGCCGGACGTGAGCACGGAACTGACGATGATGAACTTCCCGTCCGCCTGGACGACGAGCGCCGGGGTGCTTGCCGGCCCGCCGAGGTCGACGACAAGGGTGCCGTTGCTTCCGAACGTCGTGTCGATCGTGCCGTCGGCGTTGAATCGCGTGGCGTGGACGAGCGTCCCAACGTCCGGAACGTCGTACGGCCCGACGACGAGGGTTTTTCCATCGGGCAACTCCGCCGCACCGGTCACCTGAACGTACGTCGGTCCGAGCGTCTCGCGGTGCACCTTCCCTGTCCCGGCGTCGCCGAACCCGGTATCAATCTGGCCGCCCGACGTCAGGCGCGTCAGCGCGATCTTCACGTCCGGGTGCCACGAGTAGCCGGCGACCACCGCCCGCCCGTCGCGGCGGACGACGACGCCCATCGCCACGTCGCCGGCGCCGGTGAAGTCGATCACGCTCAGCCCGCCGGTGCCGTACGTGGTGTCGATCTGGCCGTCGGCCGTCAGCCGCGCGGCGGCGAACGCAGAGTTCTGCACGTCCTGGGGCGCCGCCAGGCTCGGCCGCGCCGTCGTGCCGACGAGCAGGACCCGCCCGTCGGGCCGGACGTCGATATCGTGGGCCGAATCGTAGTCGGTGCCGAACTCGACCTTCGCCAGCCCGCCGTTGCCGAACGTCGTGTCGAGTGGCCCGCCGGCCAGGTAGCGTGCGGCGGCAAAATTCCCGCCCGAGCGCCCGCCGAGCACGAACCGCCCGTCGGGCATGACCGCGAGCGCGGTCGCGACCTCGGCGGGCCGGCCGAAGTCGGTCCGGACGACGCCGCGCGTGCCGAACGACTTGTCGAGCCCACCGTCGGGCGCCAGGCGGATCGCCATGAAGTCGCCCCGGCACGTCCCGACCGCGAGCACGGACCCGTCGGATAGGAGCTCGATCGCTTCGACCGACTCGTCGTACTTCGTGACCGGCAGGACGATCTTGCCGTTCACCCCATTGCCGAAGTCGTCGTCGGCGACGCCGTTGGAATGGAACTGCATGAACAGCAGATCACGGCCCGTGCCGGAATTCGTCGTGTAGCCCGCGACCAGGATGCGCCCGTCCGGCCGGACGACGAGGTCGGTCAGGTAGTTGGCCGAACCGTTGCCGGCGTTGGCGCAGAAGTAGGCGGCCGCGCCGGTGAGGGTGGGATCGGTCGTCCCGTCGGCCTTGATCACGGCGACGACGATGTCGCCGCCCACCGACGCCCCGACCACGATCTTCCCATCAGGCAGGATCTGGATCCCCTGCGACAGGACCTCGGCGAACGATGTGCCGATCGGGATCGAGACTTTGCCGTCGCGGGCCGGGCCGAACGTCGTGTCCGGCGCGCCGTCGGGCAGGTAGCGCGCGACGATCAGGCCCGACGCCGCGCTGTCGCCCGGTTCGAACGTGCCGACCGTGACGATCCGCCCGTCGCGCATCTGGGCGACCGCGGCGGCCGTCGCACGGGCGGGTGCCGGCAGCGCGTGGATGCTGGCGCCCGTGTGGTCGGGCCCGAAGGTCGGGTCGAGAGCGCCCGCCGCGAGCAGCGTGCGCGACTCGAGCCCCTCGACCCCACAGAACGTCTCGGTGCGCGGCATGGTACCCACTTTCATCGCAGTCCCTCGTGAAATGTCGTCCGTTCGACTGTCTCGAAAACGCTCACACCAGCAGGGGCGCTTCGGCGCCCAGGACGGAGTCAATCGCGTCGGCCCGGAACCGGTCGAACCCCGGCCCGAGGTCGATCACGTCGGCCGCGGCGTCGGTGGCCAGCACCTGATCGTTCCCCGCCCCGCCGAGGACCGTGTCGGCGCCGGGGCCGGCGTTGAGGTAGTCGTCACCGTTGCCGCCCGACAGCGAGTCGCCACCGTTCCCGCCGAACAAGGTGTCGTGCCCGTCCCCGCCAAAGATCGTGTCGTTGGCGGCGCCGCCAAGGACGAAGTCGTTGCCGGCGCCGGCGTCGATGGTGACGGGCACCGTAGCGGTCGACGAGTCGATCGTGTCGTTCCCGCCCAGGCCGGCGATCTCGATCCGCGAGAAGCTGCCCGCGGCGAACGACCCCGCGACGCCGGTCACTCGGATTCGGCTGCCCTCGCGCACGAGGCGGATCGTCTCCGCCGACGCCGACCCCGTGATCCGCAGAACGCCGTTGCTCACCGCCGCCGTGATCGGCGCCGCGTCCACCAAACTTAACCGGGCCAACGCGACGTCGCTCGCGGTCGACGCCGGCTGCCCCATCCCTACCAGCGTGAGCTTGCTGTCCTTGATGAACCCGCCACCCGGCGAGTCGTGCGCCCCGAACGGCACGAACGTCCAACCGCGGTCGCCGAACGACCAGTCCAACTCGCCGCTCGGCAGCAGCCGAAACACGCCGAAATCGTTCGAGAACGGGTGCGGCCCTCCGGCCTCTTCGGTCGGCATGTCGTTGTACCCCGCAACGACGATCGTGCCGTCCGGCGCCACGGCGACGAACGCCGCTCCGTCCGGCTTCATGCCGAAATCCATCGGATAACTCGCCCCGCGGTTGAGGACCGTGTACCCGCCGGTGCCAAAGCTCGTGTCCGGCCGCCCGCCGGCGGTCATCCGCGACACGACGTACGACGAGCCCATGTACACCGAGTGCGTCCCGGCCAGCACGATCCGCCCGTCCGGCTGGAGCGCCATGGCCGCCGGCGTGTCGCCCCAATACCCGCTCCCGCCGACGACACCGATCCCGCCGTCGCCGAACGTCGCATCGGGCGTGCCGTTGGCGTTCAACCGCAGCACAGCGAACTGCCTCGCGAAGTCGTCCGGCTCCGCGTCGTACCCGCCGCCGATGAGGATCTTCCCGTCAGACGTTGCAGGAGCCCGTCAGTCCTCGGCCGCCGGGGTCGTGCGCGACCGGCGCGCGAGGGGGCGGGGGCGTCTCGTCGGCCGGGGCGGTGGACGGATTTTGGCCTAAGTTCTAAGAGAAACAGCGGAAAGCTTGACGAGGGCATCATGTTGAATCCGCATATGCTCCCTTGGCCCGGCGCGACGGACTCGCCGGACACGCCTGCGGGGAAATGTTTTCTACAGGTGACCGAACTGCTCCACACGGAGGCCGCCGCCATCACGGAATGCGCGCGGCGTTTGCGGCCGGAGTCGGTCGAGGCGGCCTGCCACATGCTGGCCTCGTGCCGCGGGAAGGTGGTTCTGGTGGGCGTCGGCAAGTCGGGCATCGTCGCGCGCAAGATTGCCGCCACCCTGAACAGCACGGGCACGGTGGCCGTCACCCTCCACCCTTCCGACGCGCTGCACGGCGACATCGGCATCATCTCCAACCAGG
>DASPKW010000238.1:0-6180 GCA_035627895.1 Tepidisphaeraceae bacterium
CCCGGCCCGATCCGCGCGCGCCCGCGACCACCCGGGATTCGAACGTATCCGCACCAACCCCCGCCGCTCGCGGCTCCACCCCGTTCGCACGCGGACGCCCGTCGACGACGGGTCTCAGCGACGGCGCCGCGACACGAGCGCCGCCGCTCCCGCCATCACTGCCAGTCCCACGGATGACGGCTCGGGCACCTGCACGTCGAGCCGGACGAAGTCGAACTGCATCCAACCGGCCCCCGTGTTCGCCCGCGTCAGCGTGACCACGTTGTCCCCGGTCGTCGGGCTCACGTCCGCCCCGGTGAAGATCGGCGTCACGAACTGCTGCGACGTCGCGGTCACGTTCCCCGAGAACACCTCCACGCCGTTGAACAGCACGCTGAACGGGATCGGGCTGGTCGGCACGCTCGTGTTGTTCGAAACCGTGTCGACGATCAGCCGGTACTCGTGGCCCGGTTCGATCCGGTCCGTCGGCAGGTTGAAGTGGATCCGGTTCGTCGTGTCACCGGTCGTCAGCGCCCGTTCGAAGTTCGTCAGCGGCTCGTTGGCCGCCACCGTACCGATCGGCGCGGGGTAAGTGCCGGCGAAGTACCAGTCGTCGTCCATCACCGTCGCGCTGCCCGGGGCCGCGTTGGTCGCCGCGTTCTCCTGCGAGAACTCGCCCTGGCTCCCGTTGTCACTCCCGAGCTGCCACTGGCTCACGAACGCGGCCTCGACCGGCGCGGCCCAAACGAGCGCGGCCGCGCCAAGCACCCCGCGCCACCCGATCCGGCACATCGACATGTTACGCATTTTCGCCCTCTCCACTCACAGCACCCCAGTCCGACCGTCGCAAAACATCGACACCGTCCGGGGTGGTCTCTTGACAGATCATACAGCGCAATCCTCCCTCCGTTAGCCGCCGAGGGGCTCTCGGTAGACTTCCGACCCCCGCACCCGATAATCCCGGCTCTGTGAGCGATCTGGCTCCTGCTCCGGTCACGTTCCCGTTGTCCGCCGCCCCGGACGACCACGACCTCCCGCGCCCCCGCACCCTCCCCCCGCACGTCCTCCGCGCCGGCGCCGACGTCGCCCGGTTCTACTCCACCTTCGCGCGCGGGGCCGCGTTCCCGGCGTTCGCGGGCGTCGTCCTTTTCGGGTGGCGCGCCTTGGCGATGCTCGGCGTCATGGCCGTCACCGCCGCGATCGCGACCCGCGTCTGGCAACAGGTCGGCGCCCGCGGCCGCCAACTCCATGCCAGCCACGTCGCCTGGAACCTCCTGCTCCTCTGGCTCGTCCTCCCCGCCCACCTGCTCGCCAATGCCGGGCCCGGGCAGCGGGTCGACCCGTGGCCGATCCCGATCGCCGCGTCCGTCCTGCTCGTGATCATGATGTGGCTGCTCGGCGGGGTCGGCTCGGGCCGCATCCACCCCGTCCTCGCCACCTACCTCCTCACCGTCGCCCTGTTCGAATCCCTCCTCGCGCCCACCGCCGTCCTCCAGCGCGACCGCCTGTTCCTCGGCGACGTCACCCGCGCCGCGGCCCCCCTCACCCCCGCCCACGCCTACAACAAGGACGGCTACCTCAAGACGCCCGCCGTCCCCGGCAACGACGCGCTGCTGCTCGACCCCCCCGCCAGCCGCCTGACCAGCTTCACGTCCGGCTCGCGCCGCCCCGGCCGCGCCTGGCTCAGCCTCGAGTCCCTCCTCCGCGACGAGATGCCCCCGCTCGAAGACCTGATCATCGGCGGGCATCCGGCCCCGATCGGCGCCGCGTGCGCCGTCGCCGTCATCATCGGCGGCCTCTACCTCCTCTACCGCGGCGTGATCGACTTCCGCGTCCCCCTCTGCATCCTGATCGGCGCCTACGTCGCGCTCGTCCTCCTCCCCGTCCCCACCCTGATCCGCGACTCCGGCCCGCAGTGGCAGTGGGCCGCCTTCCGCGACGCGGCCAACGTCGGCTGGGCCAAGGTCGCCACCCTCGCCAACTACGAGGTCATGTCCGGCCCCCTCCTGCTCGTCACGTTCTTCTTTGCGACCGCGCCGATCCTCCGCCCCATGGCGCGCCGGGCCCGCGTGATCTACGGCCTGCTCGTCGGCGTCGCGGCCGCCGGGTTCCAGCTTTACCTGTCGATCCCGATCGGCCCCTACCTCGCCGTGCTGGTCGTCTCCCTGCTCACCCCCCTGCTCGACCGCACGTTCCGCCAGCACCCGCTCGTCTGAAGCACGCGCGCGGCCCGCTACCACCGCGAAACGAACGTGGCCGCCAGCGTGAACCAGACGCACGCGACGCCCATGTACACGATGCTGATCACCAGCCCCGCCGTCGCCAGCCCCTTGCCCTCGTCGTTGCGGTTTCGGCTCATCCCGCTCAGCGCCACGCACGAGAAGATCAGCCCGAGCAGCGGGATCAGGAACGCGCACACGAACCCCGCGATCGCGAGCCCCTGCTGGCTCTGCCCCATCCGCGCGCCCGAGTAGTGGCCCTGGTAAGCGTACCCCGCGCCCGGATACCCGCCGTACGGCAGCGGCCCCGGCCCATACCCGCCGCCCCGGTTCGCCGCCGCCAACTGATCCAGCGTATCGGACGGCGGCACCGGCGGGACGGGTGGAGTCACCGTGCCGAACAGCCCCGCGACCGAAAACGCCGCCTGCCACGCCGAGCCCCCCTCCGCGCACACCAAATCGTTCGCCGCCAGCCGGTTCGACCGCGCGAGCTCGCGCAGCTGGTCGAACGTCACCGGCCCCACCGCCCTGCCCTGATCCACGTAATACCACGACGCCTCGGCCATGGGTCGCACTCCTTCGGACGCGCGCGATTCGCACGCGGCGACTTCATTCCACCCGCTCACGTCGGCGGAATCAACTCGTCGTCGTCGGCAGTCACCGCCGCCCGCGTCGACACGGGACGGACCGGCGCGGGTCGCTCGCGCCGCAAGCACTCCCACGCCTCCGCCGGGTGCGACCACCCCAGCCCATAATGCGCCCCGCACTCCGGGCACCGCCCCTCGGCGAAGGTCAGGTCGTACCCGCACTCCGCGCACAGCCCCGCCGACATCCGCCGCAGCCGGTCGTCCCCCGCCCGCGGCGTGTGAAGCACGATCGCCCAGACCGACCCAACCGCCACCGCCAGCACGAGCGTCACGAACCACGGCATCACCGCCACGACCACGACGGCCGCCAGGAACAGGGCCACCGGTGAACAGAGTGATCGAACGGACATCGTGGGCTCCCATAAACTGAATCGGACCGCCGGGCGGTCGCCATCAGTCGGTGCGGATACACGCCGGGTGCGGAGCCCGAGGCGACGCCCCGGATCGAGCGCCGGTAACGCCCCCCTTTGAACGCCCGCAACTTGCCGCGATACTCCTACTGCCCGCGTACCGCGTCCCTTCGTCACTTCCGGAAAACAATCCGCCCATGACCACCCCCTCGCTCTCCCGCCGCACGATCCTCGGTGCACTCGGCGCCTCCGCCCTGCTCCCCGCCGTCACCCCCGCCGTCGACACCGCACCCGCCGACGCCTGGCCCCAGTTCCGCGGCCCCACCGGCCAGGGCACCTCCGGCGCCCAATTCGCCCCCACCCAATGGTCCGCCGACCAACACCTCGCCTGGAAGACGCCCCTTCCCGGCCAGGGCTGGTCCTCACCGGTGGTCTCCAACGGCAAGGTCTACCTCACCGCCGCCGTCCGCGACAAAGGCGTCTCCCTCGGCGCCGCCTGCCTCGATCTGGCCACCGGCAAGGTCCTCTGGGACACCACCGTCTTCCAGCCGCCGGCCAACCAGGTCGCCGTCATGCACCGCAAGAACACCCTCGCCAGCCCCACGCCCGTCGTCACCGCCGACCGCCTCTTCGTCCACTTCGGCCACATGGGCTCGGCCGCCCTCGACCTCGCCGGCAAGATCGTCTGGACGCAGACCGACCTCGCCTATTCGCCGACCCACGGCAACGGCAGTTCACCCCTGCTCGCCGCCGGCGGCGTCGTCTTCAGCGCCGACGCCCAATCCGACCCGTTCCTCGCCTCGCTCGATCAGGCCACGGGTAAGGTGAAGTGGAAGACCGCCCGCCGCGGGGGCGCCGCCAAGAGCAAGTTCTCCTTCGCCACCCCCCTGCTCGTCACCGTTGGCGACCGCCAACAACTGGTCAGTCCCGCCAGCGGCTACGTCGCCGCCTACGACCCCGCCACCGGCGCCGAGATCTGGCGCGTCGAGTACGGGGCCGGCTACTCCGTCGTCCCGCGCCCCGCCTACGCCCACGGCCTGGTCTTCGTCGCCAGCGGCTTCGACCGCGCCACGCTCTACGCGATCAAAGTAGACGGCGCCAAGGGCGACGTCACGCAATCGCACGTCGCCTGGCGACTCACCAAGAACGCCCCGCTGACGCCCTCGCCCCTCGTCGTCGGCGATGAGCTCTACGTCGTCTCCGACAACGGCTTCGCCACCTGCTGCGACGCCAAGACCGGCACGGTGCACTGGTCCCAGCGCCTCGGCGGCAACTTCTCCGCCTCCCCCGTCGCCGCCGCCGGCCACGTCTACTTCCAGTCCGAGGCCGGCGTCGGCCACGTCGTTAAGGCGGGTAAGACGTTCACGCCCGTCGCCGAGAACGACCTCAAGGAGCGCACGCTCGCCAGCTACGCGGTGATCGAGGGCGGCCTCCTCATCCGCACCGAGGGCGGGCTGGTGCGCGTGAAGGCGTAGCAAATTGAACCACGAAGGCACGAAGGCACGAAGAAAGCAGAATCAGCCACAGATGACACAGATGGCCACAGAGTCCATGTCTGGATCTGTGGCCGTCTGTGAAATCTGTGGCTGATTGTCTTCTTCGCGCCTTCGTGCCTTCGTGGTTCACCTTTACGCCGCGAGCTTGGGCGCCCCCCCTTGGCTGACGACCGCCGCGGTCATCGTCCCGCCGCTGACGCCGAAGTTGACGACGAACTGGGCCGCGGCGCCGACGGCGGTCGAGCGGACGGCCTGGATCTGGTACGTGACCGAGGCCGCGCCCGCCGGGAGCGTGGCGTCGACGAACGACTTGGTGCCGCTCCCGCCGAGCTGCGCCCACTCGCCGCCGGCGACCCGGCGGTTGATCAGGTACATCGTGCCGGTCGAGCCGGGCGGGTTGGCGCACTTCCACGTGGCCCGGATCGACCCGTCGCCGTTGAGCGCGACCTTGAAGTTCGTCGGCGTGCCGGGGTTGCCGACCGGGCCGGGCGTCGGCGGGGCGGGGATCTCGGCCAGGACGTAGACCGACGGCCCGTCGGTCGCGGCCTTGGCCCGGACCTGCTTGACGATGTCCGCGCCCGACCGGCGGGCGGCGTCGACGGCCAGGCGGGCGTCGGCGGTCGCGGCCTTGGCCGACTGGTGCAAATCGACGGCCGCCTGCAGCTTGGCCTCGGCCGTGGCGACCTTGGCGTTCATCGCGGTGACCGCGGCGGACGTGGTCCCGATCGCGGCGTGGTTCGCGCCCCACGGCGTGGCCTTGGACTTGAGGAACGCCATCAGGGCGGCGTCGGTGCGCGGGAAGAGCGGACTGCTCACGTCGGACTCCTTCGTGCGGCGCGGGCGACCCGCGCGGCAATTGAGAAACGGGCGTACTCACCCACGCCCCGCCCGCGCGCCGATCGAACGACCGGTCATCCGCGGGCGACGTCTACGAACGCCACACACGATGTAATTCGGCGCGCCGCGCGAGCGCCTTAACCCGCAGCGACGAAAATCTGCGAATTCCGCGTTTTTCCGCCCGCCGACGCGGTTTGGCGGGCGCGCAAAGGTCCGTTGCGCCGGCGCAGAGCCCCGTTGCGCCGGCGCAAAGCTCCGCTGCGCCGGCGCAACACCCCATTGCGCCGGCGCAATGCCTCATTGCGCCGGCGCATTGCCCCATTGCGCCGGCGCAGAGCATCCCTGCGCCGGCGCAGCGCCCCGCCGCGCCGGCGCAGAGGACCCCGGACGGGCTGCGCCCGGCGGTGAAAGGCTCTCCCCCCCGGAAGACCGCCTTGCATAAGCTGGCCGCCGTTCGTCTGGCTGGGCGATCGCGCCGCTCGCGAAAAGGCGGTATGCTTGCAGTTCGTCACGCTCGGCCCCGACCGGCATTACTCCTGAGGCCCACATGATTCCTCCGGCCGACGAAACCCCTCCGTTCGACTACGCGTGGGACGACGTGCCGTCCGACGCGTTCGTCGCGCACCTGCCCGCCGGCATCGCATCCGAGGAC
>DASPKW010000239.1:0-6888 GCA_035627895.1 Tepidisphaeraceae bacterium
TTCGCCGCCGCCAACAGGGAGATGGAGTACGCCCTCTTCGTCCCCTCCACCTACGACGGGACACGCAAGTGGCCCCTCGTCGTCCTCCTCCACGGCCTCGATGGCAACCCACGCCAGATCATCAGCCTGCCGAACCTCACCTCCGCTGCCGAGCGACACGGTTACCTCGTCGTCGCCCCTATGGGCTACAACGAGCGGGGGTGGTATGGGGCGCCGATCCGCCGGCCCCGACCGGGCGATCCGCCGAACTTGTCCGAGCTCAGCGAGCAGGACGTGATGAACGTCCTGCAGATCGTCCGCCGGGACTACGCGGTCGACGACGCGCGCCTGTACCTGGCGGGCTACTCGATGGGCGGCGGCGGGACCTGGGAACTGGGCATCAAGTACCCCGACCTCTGGGCCGCGCTCGCCCCCATCGCCCCCGCCACGCGCCGCCCCGCGACCGACGTCGCGAGAATCCACCACATTCCCGTCATCCTCGTCCAAGGCGCGAAAGACGAGATCGTCCGCCCGCAGTGGGTGCGCCCGTGGGCCGCCGAGATGAAGCGGCTCGGCATGACCCACGAGTACCTCGAACTTCCCGACGCGACCCACTGGTCCGTGACGGATGCGTTCCCCGAGGTCTTCGCGTCCTTCGACAAGCACGTCAGACCGACGCCCCTTGGGAAATGACTGCCGCTTGCGGCTTAACCGCAGTCCGATCGACTCCATTCCTCCTCCCCCGTACCATCCCCCGCACTCACGGAGGATGACTTGTCAGCGGTCGTGCGACTCACCGGTTTAGTCGGCCTGTCGAACCGAATCCGCGCCGCGCTCGCCGCGCGTCCGACCCCCGCCGACCTCGCCCGCGCGCGACTCGCCGTCGACCGCGCGCTCGCGCAGGTCCACGCGATCCTCGCCAAGCACGGCGCCCAGCCGCGCGACCTCGCCGCCCCCTCGCGCCGCGCGTACGACTACCTCCGCTCGCTCCGCTGGGACACGATCCCCACCGCCGCCGCCCGCGCGATACCGACCGCACGCCCGGCAACTCGTCCGGCGCAACCGGCAGGCCGCCCGCGAACGCCGCAGGTCCGCTGGGCCGGCCTTGGCCGGTTTGCCGAGAAGCTCATGGCCCGCCTCGCCCGCGCCCCGTCCCCGCAAGAGCAATCCGAGATCCGCCGCGCGATCGAAGGCGCTAGCGGCCGCATCGAATCCACCCTCCGCCGCCAGGGCGTCGCCAACGATCGCCTGACTCCTGCAACGCGCGAGTGGCGCGGCTGGCTCGCGTGGATGGCCGAGGCCGAGAACGTCGCCGCCTACCTCGCCGCCGTCGACCGCGCGCGGGCGGCGCTCACCGCCGCCCGCGCCGCGAAGCCGCGCCCGACCGATACGGAATTCGCGCTCGAGTTCCGCCCGATGCGATTCATCTACCGCATGCGCCACCGCGGCACGACCACACATGTCATGATGCCCACGCCGATGGTCTCGTTCGACGTGACGGCCTTCGCCGACCTGGCCGACCTCGTCTTCGGCGACTCCCGCACCGCCAAGCAGCGCGTCGTCGAGCGTATGAAGTCCGAATCCTACGCCGACCTGTTCGACGAGATCGAAGGGCTCGGCGGCGTCGTCGACGCCACCCGCGGCGTCGCGCACGACCTCGCCGAGTCGTTCGACCGCGTCAACGCCCGTTACTTCGCCGGCCGAATGCCCCGCCCGCGCCTTTCCTGGAGCCGCGGCCTGACCCGCCGAAAGTTCGGTCACTACGACCACGTCCGCGACTGGGTCATGCTCAGCAGTACGATGGACCGCCCCGACGTCCCCGCGTTCGTCGTCGACTACGTCATGTACCACGAGCTCCTGCACAAACGGCACGGCATCCGCTGGTCCAACGGCCGCGGCTACGCCCACACCGCGGAGTTCTACGCCGACGAGCGCAAGTTCGAGAACTGGCAACAGGGGGAGGAGTGGATCAAGCGCCTCGCGCGCGGGGAGTGACTGACGTTAGCCCCGAAGGGGCGACAAAAAGTATCTAGCGCAACGCAATCAAAAGCCCCGGTAGGGGCGACAGAGGCGGGCGACTCGCGCGCCGCAGGCACGAGAAGCTCGCCGTCTTCTGTCGCCCCTTCGGGACTCATTCGCGCCTATTCCCCATCCCCGGGGCTCGCGCCCTGGGCTACTTTGTGCCGCCCCTTCGGGGCTAATGTCACCCCTTCCCCATCGCCTTCGGATCGAACCCGAAATCCACCACGTCGTCCGCCGGCGCGGCCGCTTCACCCTCACCCGACTCCTCGTCCGCCACGTACGCCTGCTCGTCCCCCGAAGGCAGTGGCTCCGCGTCCTCGATCGTCCACTCGCGCTCGGCCGCCGCGGGCTCTGCTTCCACCGCTTGCTCGTCCACGCCCTCCGGCGCTTCGGCCGCATACTCCGCCGGCGCGTCCGCCTCGGTCGCGTACCGCTGTTCGGCGGGAACCTCCGCCACCGGGGTTTCGTCCACCGGTTGTCCGGCCGCATCCGCCGCCGCCTGCGCTTCCGCGGCCGCCGCCGCCATCTCCTCCGTCCGCAGTGGCGTCTTGAGCTGCCCTTCCAGCCCCGCAATCGCCTGCGCCATCGTGTACTCGTGCAGCAGCGGGGCGCGCCCCGCCACCGCCTCTGCCACCGGCGGCAGCAGTTGCAGGTCCGGCACCGCGGCCTCGCCGTACAACGTCACCGACGCCAGCCGCGGCTTGATCTGCGCCGCGCTCATCTGAAGCAGCCGCGTCAGCCGCTCGATGCTCGTCTGCGCGTTCTCCTGCTTCGCTTTATTCGCCTCGTACTCCTTCGCGTACTTCGGCGGCACCATCGGCATGTTCGTCTCGACGTCCCGCTGGCTCCGCGAAAAGATCTCACCGATCCGCTGCGTCGAGTCCTTCAGGTCCTTGTTCGCCTGCGCCAGCTCGGCGCCGAACCGCCCGACCATCTCCTGCTGCCGCTCCAGCAAATACTGCGTCGCCAGCCGCTCTTTGAACCGCGCAAGCAGCTTGAGGTCGGACACGACCGCCGCCCGTTCCTGCACGCCGCGCTTCGTCTGCTCGACGAACCCCTTGACCGCCGGGGGGGATGACAGGATCTCGTTGAACGCCGCCGCCCAGCTCGACGCCTTCGGGGCCACCAGCGGCTTGACCTGCCGCAGCACGACCTCTCCGATCTGCCGCGTCAGGTACTCGACCTGCACCCACAAATCGTCGCACCGCGCCGTCATCCGGAACGTCGTCGGGAACGACTGCCCCGGCTCCCCGCCCGCCAGCGGGACCGTCACCACGCCCACGTCCGTCTGCCCGATCCGCCGGCCGCTCTTCACGTCGAACACCTCGAGCGCCGTCCGCCCCGTGTTCCGCACCGCCACCGCGGCGTCGCCCAGGTCCACCCGGTACTCGAACTCGAACGGCCCGAACGCGCCGCCCTCGTTTTCGATGAAGTACGCCTGCACCCCCGCGCTCCCCCACGCCATGATCCGGTCGAGCAGCTCCCGCGCCTTCCCGGTCAACACCAGGTATTCCTTCCACCCGATCACCCGGTCGAACGTCGAGATCTCGTCGCGCGCCCGCGCGATGATCGGCTCGATCGTCTCAATGGCCGCCCGCGCCTTCTCCCCCGCCTCCTGCACCGCCTGCGTCGCCCGCAGCGTTTCGGCCTCCACCTTCTTCTCCAGCAGCTCCGAGTGCGTGAACGCGACCCGCGGCCCCGGCGGGCTCAGTGCCGCCAGCCGCCCCTTCGCCTCCGTCAGCCGCTTCTCCGCCTCCGCCGTCGCCACGCGCAGCTTCGTCTGCATCGCCTGCATCGCGCCCAAATCCGGCAGTTGCCGGATCGCCCGCCCGGCGTCGACCTCCGGCGTGTCGGCGCAGAGGTGCTCGAACGACGACAGCTCCTTCAGCAGCGCCCGCCGGCCCTCCGCCAGCCGGCCCGCCGCGTGCAGCGCCGCGACCGCCGCGATGTGCCGCTGCCGCAGCCCCTCGAACGTGCTCACCGTCGTCGGCAGCGCCTCGGCCCACTCGTCCAAATCCTTTGCCGGCGTGCGCAGCGAATCGGGAATGTCGTCGTCCAGCAGCAGCCCCGTCGCCAGGCGGATGCGCTCGGCGAACTCCCGCACCTCCGCCGCGCTCGGCGGCTCGTCCGGCGACAACATCGACGCCGCCAGCTCGTCCAGCTGCCCCCGCAGCGTCTCGATCGTCCGCGGGCCGTTCCGGCAGATCCGGCCCAGCGGTTCCCCGCCGTGGTTGGGCGCGAAGTTCGCCTGCGGGTCCGTCGGCAAGTACGCCGGGTTCGCGTTCGCCCAGTCCATCGCCGCAGGGTTCCAGACGTTCCACGGGTCGTACGTTTGATAGACCAAGAGCGCCCCCACCGCCTGCACGAGCTCCATCAGCGTCCGGTTCGGCTCCCAAGGCGGCAAAATCGCCACCCCGTCCATCGTCACGTTCGGGTGGAACGACGCCTGCATCGGCCGAACCACCGGCGCTTCGTGTGGGTATCCGGGCGGGAGCCACACGTGCACCGCTGCCGTCGGCGCGTAGTCCAGCTGGCCGTCGTCCCGGATGTACAGCGTCTGCGCCGTAAACTGAATCTGGTACTCGCCCGGCGGATTCCCCGCGAGCGGCGTGATCTTCACCGACGGGTGATACGCGAAGCTTCGCTGTAGCCGCCGCCACTCGTGCTCGAGCCGCACCAGTTGGTCCGACGTCCAACTGATCGGCATCGCCGGCCCCGCGTCGTACCCCAACTGCTGATCGTCCATCGTCATCGACGTCACGCTCCGTGGTGTGTCCTCAGTCGGGCAGACATACTTGCCTGTCGAGCGGACGAGCGGGGTCATTCTTGACCCCGAGTCCGCTCACATCGCCCCCAATCGCCGGTCACCCAAGCCTGCCGATTATAATCGCACATCTCACGTTATGCCCAACGTTTGTCCTCCTTTCGCAACACCCCTTCCCCGCGCTTCCCGCGCCCCCGACGGCGATCCGGACGACGAGCCCACCGACGATGAAATCCTCGCCGAGGTCTTCAACCCCGCTAATCCGGCCCACGTCCGATTCGTCACTGGCCCGGCCAACCCCGAGCACCGCCTCAGCGACGCCGAGTGCAAACTCGGTGAGGATGGGGGAGAAGGGGTGGTCGTTGCCGTTTTGGTTCGTAGAGGTGGAGGTACCCAAGGAGGGGGATTGGAGGAGTTTGCGGTAGAAGGATTCGCCGGCGCCTTCGAGTGCGGGGAAGACGCCCCAGTCGCGGAGGGGTGGGTCGTAGGGCGGCTGAAGGCCAGTTGTGCAAACGCCCCCTCCCCAGAGACTTCGAGATCCCCAAAACCTCCGGCCGAACGTGACCCTCCCCACCCGCACCTTAACTCGAACTCGAAACTCGCGACTCCCATTGCCCTGACGATTGCACACGCCATTCCTTGCAGCCCGACGCCTAACCTCACTATAATCCCTACGTCGCGCCAACCCCGTACCCTCGGAACGCCGTCGCATGACCCAACCCCGCGCCAGTCGAGCCGTCGTCATCGCCCTTTGGGGCAACGCCCTCCTCCTTGCCGGGATTCTGCTCTCGCTCGTCAACCGCGGCGGCTCGTCCGTCCCGTCGCTCCTCCCCGCCGCGTACGCCCAGCAGGCCCCCATCGCCGGCGGCGCGGGCGTGTTCGTCATGCCCTGCCAGACCTCCCCCAATACCTGGGGCGCCTACCTGCTCGACGTCGACTCGCAGACGCTCTGCGTCTACCAGTTCTTCCCCGGCGAAAAGCAGCTCCGCCTGCTCGCCGCCCGCAACTACAAGTACGACCGCCGGCTCAACCGCTTCAACTCCGACGGCCCCAGCCCGACCGAGGTCAAGGCCCTCGTCGAGCGCGAGGCCGCCGGTTTCAACGCCGCCGGCAATCCCCCGACTGCCCCCACGCGCCAAGACCAAAAGCTCGGCAACGAGTAAACTCACTCGCAACTCGCAACTCGCTCGGCCCGACATCAGGAGACCGCACCATGATGGCCAAGATGTTCTACACGCTCGAGGAGACCAAGGCCGCCCTCGGCCGCTCCGAGGAAGAAGTCCGCCAGCTCGCCCGCGAGGGCCGCCTCCGCGAGTTCCGCGACGGCCCCCGCCTGATGTTCAAGGCCGACCAGGTCGACAACCTCAAGTCCGAGCTCGTCGGCGGGGGCGACCAGATTAACCTTGGGCCGTCCGACTCCGGCGCGCCCATCGGCATGGCCGACTCCCGCACCTCGCCGCTCTCCGGCTCGGGCATCTCGCTCGCCGACACCGACTTCGGCAAGTCCCCCGGCGCCGGCATGGTGAAGGAAGACACCGCCCTCGCCGCCGACCTCGGCCTCTCCGGCACCGCCGCCGGCATCCCGTCGCCCAGCCGCGGCGACCCCCGCTCGGGCACCAAGTCCGGCAGCCGCGTCGGCATCAACGTCTTCGGCGACCTCGACGACGCCCCCCGCGCCGACCCCATGGCCCAGACCGCCATCGGCTCGGGCATCCAGGACCAGATCAACCTCGAGGGCGTCGGCTCGGGCTCCGGCCTGCTCGACCTCACCCGCGAGTCCGACGACACCTCGCTCGGCGCAGAGCTCCTCGACGAAATCTCCCCCGGCGCCGGCGGCCGCGCCGCCCGCGGCACCGTCCCGTCCGGCGACTCGTCCATGGGCATGGGCGTCGGCGGCATCGGCGACTACGAGTCCACCCCGTCCCGCGGCCGCTCGGTCATCACCCCGCCCGTCTACGTCGAGGCCCCCGACGCCCTCGCCCCCGCGATGGGCGCCCTCGCCCTCGCCGGCGCGCTCGTCGTCCTCTTCGGCGCGTTCGTCCTGGGCAACTACCTGATGGGCGTCCGCCCCGACTTCGTCGCCAACATGACCGGCCGCCCCGACTCCAAGGGCATGATCTACC
>DASPKW010000240.1:0-25502 GCA_035627895.1 Tepidisphaeraceae bacterium
GAACACCGCCGCCAACTGGACGAGCGACCCGGCCAACCCCACGGGCAACTTCTTCATCAACCTCGCGACCGGCAACGTCGCCACGCTCGGCGGCGATTCCGCGTTCACGCCGAACGACCTCATCCTCGGCAACGGCGGGACGAACAATGGCCGGTTCGACCACCGGGCCGGAAACCTCTCGTTGGCGAACGTCAGCGCGAACGGCACGTGGATGGTCGTCGGGCGGAGCAGTGCCACCGCCACCGGCACCTACAACTTGGCCGACACGTCCGCCACCGGCACCGGCATTTCCGGGTTCGCGACCGGGTCGGGCAGTTTGACGGTCGGCAAGCTCTGGATCGGCGGGTCCAAGTTCGCCGAGAACGGCGTGGGCGTCGTCAACATCAACACGTCCGGCACGATCACGGCGAACTCGACCCAGGAGTTCACCAACTCCCGGGCCGCGCTCTCGCTCGGCTACGGCACCACCGCCGGCACCAGTGGGACGATCAACCTCGAGAACGGCACCGTCCAAGTCAACAGCGAACTCTGGGTCGGCTTCAGCAAGGTCGGCACGTTCAACCAGTCGGGGGGCGACGTCAACTCGACCGAGTACCTCGTCGTCGGGCGCAACAGCGGCGCGACCGGCACGTACAACCTGACGGGCGGGACGGTGAACGCGGCGACGGGCCTGGGTTTCGCCGTCATCGGCTCGTTCGCCGGGGCGACCGGGACCGTCAACGTTAGCGGCGGGACGTTCAACGCCGCCAACAGTTCCCAAGTGATCGTCGGCGAGGGCGGCGCTGGCACGCTGACCGTGTCGGGGACGGGCGTCGTCAACGTCGCCAACGCGGCCAACGGGGTGCGCCTGGGCGCGAACGCCACTGGCGTCGGCACGGTCAACCTGAACGCCGGCGGCACGCTCAATACGCTGATCGTCACCAAGGGTGCGGGCACGGGCACGTTCAACTTCAACGGCGGCACCTTGCGGGCCGGGTTCACGAGCGCGGCGTTCATGAACGGCCTGACGCGCGCCAACGTCCGCGACGGCGGTGCGGCCATCGACACGAACGGGTGGGACGTGACCGTCGGGCAGGCGCTGGAACACAGCAACATCGGTGGCGACGCCGCGACGGACGGCGGGCTGACGAAGAACGGCGGCGGCAAGCTGACGCTGACTGGCAACAGCACATACACGGGCGGGACGACCGTCTCGGCCGGGACGCTGTCGTACGCCGGCGCGGGGATTGCCACGGTCGGCGCAACGACGGTCGCCGACGGCGCGGGCCTGGGATTGACCGTCGGCGCGATCGCGACGACGCGGCTGACGACGGGCGGGCTCACGCTCGGGTCGGCCGGCGGGAACGTCGCGCTGGCGTACGACTTCAACAACCTTGCCAACGCTACGGTCCCGATCGTCAACAGCACTGGGGCCCTGACCGTCCCGGCCGCCGGCGTGACGCTCACGTCTGCGAACAGCGCGAACCTCGTGACCGGCACGATCACCCTGATCGACTACGCCGGCCCCGCCCTGTCGGCGGCCGACTTCGCCAAGTTCACGCCCACGCTGTCGCTCGGCGGGCGGACGCAGGGCACGCTGGTCAACAACGCGGCCAACACGTCGGTCGACCTGGCGGTGTCGAAAGTCGTGCTCGCCTGGCGGGGCGACGTCTCGGGCGACTGGGACGCGGCCGAAGGACCGGGCGACACCGGGGGGACCCTGAACTTCCGGATCAACAACGGGGCGACCGCGACCGCCTACCGCGAGGCGACGGCACCGGGCGATTCGGTCCTGTTCGCCGACACGTACAACGGAGTGAACGCCCCGGCGACGACCACGGTCACGATCGCCGAGGCCGTCAACCCGACGGCGGTCACGGTCGACAACGCCGCGGTGAACTACACCTTCACCGGCCCGTCCGGGATCGGCGGCACGACCGGCCTGACCAAGACCGGCACCGGCGCGCTGACGATCGCCACGTCCAACACGTACACGGGCGGGACGACGTTCTCGGGCGGGACGCTGAACCTCGAGAGTCAGGGGGCCCTGGGCAATGGCCCGATGACGATCGCGGCCGGGTCGGCCAAGACGCTCGACGCGACGGCCGACCTCGGCGCCCCGCTCGCGACCGTCACGAGCCAGGCGTGGAACGACGATTTCACGTTCGCCGGCTCGTTCAACCTCGACACGGGCAACGGCGCCGTCACGCTCGGCGGGGCGGGCGCGGCGCGGACGGTCACGGTCGCCGCCAACACGCTCACGGTCGGCTCGGTCGGCGGGACGCTCGGCCTGACCAAGGCCGGGGCGGGCACGCTGGCGATCAACACGCTGGTCAACAACACGACGAACACGGCGAGCAACATCGGCGGGACGCTCACGGTGTCGAACGGCACGCTCCAGTTCAACACCGGGGCGAACGGGGCGACCACGTCCGACTTCACCGCGACCGGCCTGACCGGCAACGGCACGATCGTCAACGGCGGCGGCGTCGAGCGGTGGCTGTACGTGAACACGGCCGGCGACCACACGTTCGCGGGCACGCTGGCCAACGGCGCGGGCGGCGGGGCGCTCGGCCTGAACAAGGGCGGCGCGGGCACACTGACGCTGACGGGCGCGAGCACGTACACGGGCGTGACGACGGTCGGGGCGGGCACGCTGGTGATGGCCAACCCGCAGGCGCTGGGGGCGACGTCGACGATCACGCTCGCCGGGACGACCGGGAGTCTCATGTTCCGCACGGACGGCGGCGAGCCGGCGTACGCGAGCAACATGGGCACGGGCACGACGTCCACGCTGGTGTCGGACCGCGCCACGCCCGGCCCGGGCATCACGCACACGATGGGCACGGTCGGGTACGGCGGCGGGCAGATCAACGTCACGGCCGGCGCGAACGTGACCAGCGGCGAGGCGGCGATGAGCTTCCCGACGGTCGGGCTGACGTCGGGCACGGCCAACAGCACGCTGACGTTCAACCCGACGACCGCCCGGGCGACGATCGGCAACGCCAGCATCACCCAGAACGCGAATGCGAAGTTCCTCGGCCTGGGCGGGACGAACGCGAACAACACGGTGACCGGCGCGATCACCAACGGGATCACCGGCGCGACGATGGGCGTCGCCAAGACCGGCACCGGCACCTGGACGTTGAGCGGGACCAGCGCGTACACGGGGCCGACCAACGTGACCGGGGGCGGCACGCTGGCCGTGACCGGCAGCGTCACGAGCGGCGCGACGCACGTGTTCTCGGGGACGCTGAACGTCCCGGGCGCGTTCGACGGGACCGGCGACGTGTACGTCGGCGAGGGCGCCGCCGGGAACGGCACGCTGACCGTGCCGGGCGGCGGGACCGTGACGGCGAACGTCCTGCTGTTCGGCTCCGGCGGGTCGCCGACGGCGGTCGCGACCGGCACCGGCACCGTCGCGAGCGGCGGCACGGTGAACACCAGGCGGTGGCTCGTGATCGGCCACTCGGGCGCGGCCGGCACGAATGGGTCGCTGACGGTCAACGGCGGGACGGTCAACGTGCACACCGACCCGGCCGTCTCGGGCAACCTCGAGATGGGCACGTTCGACCCGGCCGGCGCCGCGCTGACCGTCAACGCCGGCTCGCAGGTCCGCCTGCAGAACAACGCGCTGATCGTGTTCGGCGCGCAGGGCAATCACTCGGGCACGACCGCGATCAACCACAACGGCGGGGACGTCACGTTCTACGGGGACGGCGGCATCACCGTCGGCGGGACCGGTGCGGTCGTCCTGGCGAGCGGGGCGAACCCGAGCGGCAATTACACCTACAACCTCAACGGCGGCACGCTGACGACCCCGCAGGTACGGCGGGACGCGACGGCGGGCACGGCGACGACCACGTTCAACTTCAACGGCGGCACGCTGAAGGCCACGGGAACCCAGGCGGCGTTTCTGGGCGGGCTGTCGGCCGCCAACGTCCGCGACGGCGGGGCGGTCATCGACACCAATGGGTTCGACGTCACGGTCGCCCAGGCGCTGGTGCACAGCGCGATCGGCGGGGACAACCCGACCGACGGCGGGCTGACGAAGAACGGGCTGGGCTCGCTGACCCTGACCGCAGACAGTTCGTACACCGGCAACACGACCGTGAACGCCGGCACGCTGGTGCTGCCCGACGACGCGCTCATGACGTTCGTGATCGGCGCGGACGACGTGAACAACAAGGTCGTCGGCACGGGCGCGGTGACGATCGCCGGCGACTTCGCGTTCGACCTGAGCGGCGCGAGCACGACCGCCGGCGACAGCTGGCAGATCCTGAACGTCGCGACGCTCGGCGAGTCGTTCGGCGAGTCGTTCGCGGTCATCAACCCGGGGTTCGCGGAGGCGGCGAACGTGTGGACGGGTTCGGCGAACGGCGTCGAGTACTCGTTCGATGAGTCGACTGGCGTCCTCACCGCCGGTGCGCCAGTCCCCGAGCCGGGCGCGTTGGCCCTGCTCGGGGGGGTGGGGCTGGTGATGCTTCGCCGGCGGCGCCGCGCGGTTCGGTAGGGCGATTTGCTTCAAGCGGATCGACGGCCCGCCTTCCCGGCGGGCCGTCGCTTCCGATTCAGGAGGTGAGTCGCCGCGCGATCGCGATGCGGCGTCGCACGAGCCCCGACGAGAGGGTTACGTGATGGGAAAGAGTCGTGGGAATCCCGTCGGCGCAGGTCGGACGCGCGGCGGCGGGCGTGATGCGCTTGCGGGGCCTGCCGGGCGACCGCCGCGAAGCGGCGAAACCACTGCTAGTAGTCCGTCACATCTTCACTGAAGGGTAGAGCCGCTTGAGCTTCACCCGGGCGTCGGCGGCGGTGAACTGCCAGTCGGTCCGGCAGTGTTTCCGATTCCGCTCGGCCTGCCACGCGGCGACCTGCGATCGCAGCTCCGCCTTGTCGGCGATCCGTCGATCCAGGCATTGGCGTGACAGGACGCTGAGTTCGATCTCCGCCATGTTCAGCCAGCTCCCGTGCTTGGGCGTGTAATGGACCTCCAGCTTGGCCGCGATCCGCCGGGCCTCGTCCGGCTCGAACGCCTCGTACAGGCTCCCGGCCGTGTGCGTGTTCAGGTTGTCCATCACGAGCACGACCTTGTCCGCGTCCCGGTACCGGCCGTCCACCAGGTCCTTTACGAACCACGCCCAATCCGTCCGCCGCCGCCCGTCGGTCGCCTCGACGCGCCGCCAACCGCCCAGCGGCTCGAACGCGACGAACAGGTTCGCCGTCCCGTTCCGCACGTACTCGCTGTCGTACCGCGCGGGCCGGCCCGGCGCCGCCGGGATCGGCGCGCGGATCTCGCCGACCAGTTGCTTGCCCGCCTCGTCCATGCACACCTGCGGGCGCCGCGGGTCCTTCGGGCGGTGGTACACCTCCAGCACGTCCTCCATCGCCGCGACGAACTCGCAGTCGGCGTCCGGCGGGATGCACCACATGCGCTTCAGCCACGGCTTGAGCGCGTTTTTTTTTAGCGCCCGCCTCACCGTCTCGTACGACAGCCCGTCCTCGGCGTGGCCCAGCACCACCATGCGGTCGGCTAGCAGTCGCAGCGTCCAGCGTTTGCGCCCGTCGGGCGGGGCCGAGCACGCGAGCTTGAACAGCCGCGCCTCGCCCGCCCCGTCGAGCTTGCGCTCGTACGCGCGTGCCGTCGGCTTGGGGACCAGCGCCGCGGCGGTGCCCTGCTCGACGACCGCTCGCGCACCCGGGCGACCGTCGACAGTCCGGACCCCCAGCGCCTCGGCGATGTCGTCGTCCGGCCAGGCCGGCCCGCCTTCCGCCTCGTCCGCCTTGAGCAGGATGCGTGCGTGAGTCAGCTTTCGGGCCGCCGCCTTGCCGGCGTTGACCATCGCCCCCAGTTCCGCCCGTTCCTCGGGCGTCAGCGTGACGTGAAACTTCTTGGCCACATCGACCTCCGTGTCAGAGATCAATGCTATTCACATCACGTGTGACGGACTACTAGGGCCATTTCGAGGGCGGACCAGCGGAGGGCGTTGGGTGGCCGCCTGGAGGTGCTGGAGGGGCGACGGATGCTCTGCGCCACGCTCCACGGCATGCTGGGCGATTACTCGGATCTCGCGTCGTACGGCGCCCATGCGGGCGAGCCTTATGGGTACGCCGACGCGGTGGCGACCGAGAGCGGCATCCCGACCGCCCTGTCGGGCGCGGCGCTCGACGCGGTGGCGCGGTACGTCCCGATGGCCCCGACGGCGCAGCTCGCGTGGGCGACCGGGTACTTCACGCCCGCCGCCACGGTCGATTTGCAGGGGTCGACGACGGCGTCGGGCGTGGCGGCGGCGTACCCGACGATCCAGGCCAACTCGGCCGGGCTGCCGCTGCTCCAGTCGCGGCCCAACGGGGCGGGGCTCGAGCTGTTCCTCGATTTCTCGTTCGACAACGGCTACTACCACCGGTTCAGCACCGACGGCGATCGCGACAATTACAACTTCTACGAGCAGCGCGACATCCTGAACGCCTGGCGAGAGGTGGCGGCGGCGTTCTCGTTCCTGGACGTGAACGTCACGACCGTCCGGCCGACCAACAACCACGACTTCGCCTGGATCGCCATCACCAACGAGTTCGTATGGGGCGGCGAGGGCGGGCAACCCCAGATCGGCCAGACGCGCGGCGCGTTCGCCCACCACACCTTCGCGCTCGAGGGCAACGTGCCGGGCATCATCCACGAGCTGGGCCACAACCTCGGCATGTGGCACAGCGCCGACTACAACTACTTCGGGGAAAAGACCCACGAGTACACGAATGGCATCGGCCAGCGCGACCGCACGTTCCTGGGGTCGGCGTGGTACGGGACGGGCGCGAACTACCGGTTTTACAACGGCCGGACGTCCGAGGCGGCGTGGGCGAGCCAGGATCAGATCGCGTCGGCGCTGTACTGGGTCTCGCGGAACGTGGGGGGCGACGGGTTCCGGCCGGACGACTTCGGCAACGACCGGGCGACCGCGCTCAACTTGGGCAGCGGCGCCGGCGCGATCCAGCGTGACGCGTACGTCGAGCGGCCGTGGGACAACGACGTGTTCAAGATCACGCCGATGACCTCGGGCCGGTGGACGTTCGCGGCCAACCCGCTCTACCTGTCGACCGCGCGCCCGGTGATCCAGCTGGAGGACGCGACCGGCAAGGTGATCGCGGTGGACGACGACGCCGGCATGGGCGGGTCGAACTTCGGGGCGTCGTTCTCGGCCGACGTGCAGGCGGGTCAGACGTACTACGTTCGCATCGCCTGGGACGGCGACTACAGCTCGCTCGGGTACTACAACCTGGCGATCTCCCCCTGCCGGCGAAGTTCAACACGGTGACGATCGGCGGGCCGGTGCAGGCCGGGAACGCGACGTGGAACCCCGCCACGAACACGCTCACGCACCTTAGCGGCGGAGCCGACACGTGGCTGAAGTCGGACCAGGAGCAGTTCACGTACGCGACGCTGAACGGCGACGGCGTGATCACCGCGCGGATCGATGGCCTGGACAACATCGGCACGTACACGAAGGCGGGGGTCGAGATCCGCCAGGCCGGGTGAACCGATTCGCCGCGCGTGTACCTGGGTCGCACGCCCGGCGGGGCGCTGGAGGAGATCGCGCGGAGCGCCTACAACGCCAACGCGTTCAACCCGCGCGGCTCGCCCGGGAACGCGGCGTGGGTCCGCATCGAGCGGTTCGGCAACTGGTTCGACTTCTGGTACAGCGCTGACGGCGTCAACTGGACGTCGGGCGGCAACGTGAACGTGGCCATGACCGGGCCGGTCATGATCGGCCTGACGAGCTCGGCGAACAGCTCGCGCCAGCCGGCGGCGGCGGTGTTCACGGACATCTCGGTGGAGGCCCGCCGCGGGGGGACGATCGGGGAGGTAACGCCCGCGTACAACGCGCTGCCCGCGCCGACCAACGTCGCCGCCGCGACCGCCGCCGGACAGACGACGGACGTGGTGGTGTCTTGGAGCGGCGCCGCGGGCGCGCAGGGGTACGGCATCGAGCGGTCGAACAACGGCGTCGATTACTACTGGATCGCCAACGTCGACGCAGCGACGACCACGTACCGCGACACGGGCACCGGGTACGCCAAGCGGTGGTTCTACCGCGTGCACACGCTGGCGGCGACGAACCCGTGGTCGGTCCCGTCGGCGGCGGCGAGCGTCGTCAACAAGCCGGCCGCGCCCGGCATGACGTGGGGCTACACGAGCCCGGACGTGATCTGGAACGGCACCGAGATCTTCATTACCTGGCTCGACGCGCACGGCGACACCGGCTACCGGGTCGAGCGGTCGACGGACAACGTCAACTTCGTCTTCGACCGCACCGTCGGCGCGAACGTCACGACGGCGAACTTCGGCGGTTTGCAGCAGGGCCAGTTGTACTGGTTCCGCATCACGCCGACCTCGGCGCAGGGCGACGGCGTGTCGCGCGTGATCGCCAGCCAGACGCGGCTGGGGACGCGGACGGTCGACAACCTCCGCTTCACGAACCGGACGGCGACGTCGCTCGCGCTCGCGTGGACCGACCTGGGCGTGGACGACGGGTACCGGATCGAGCGGTCGACCGACGGGGCGGCGTGGGCGTTCGTCGGCGACACCGCGGCGAGCGCGACGACGTTCACCGATACCGGCCTGACGACCGGCGGCGAGCACTACTATCGCGTGATCCCGTTCAACCAGTTCGGCGCCGGCGGCGAGCCTACCGGCCGGGTGGACGGCCGCCGACATCGGGGCCGTCGCAGGCGGCACGGGTACGGGCGGGGCGACGACCTCGGCCGGCGGCACGTGGTCCTTGGCGAGCGGTGGCGGGGACGTATTCGGCACGGCCGACGCGCTCCACTACGCGTACCGGGCGGTGACCGGCGACACGACGTTCGTCGCGCGCGTGGACGCGGTCGAGAACACGCACAACGCGGCCAAGGCCGGCCTGATCTTCCGCCAGGACCTGACCCCCGGCGGGAAAATGGCCGCGATCATGGTGAACGCGGGCGGCGGGTACGGGATCGACGTGCGCGGGCGCACCGCCGCCGGGGCCGGCGCGTCGTACCAGCAGGTGCGCGCGGGCGTCGCCGCCCCGTACTGGCTCAAGCTGGCGCGGGCCGGCGGGACGATCACGGCGTCTTACTCGGCCGACGGCGTTACCTGGACCCAGGCGGCAACGCTCAACGTCGGGCTGGCCGGGACGTTCTACGTCGGCCTGGCCAACACGTCCGCGAACGGCGTGCGGCTGAACACGTCGACGTTCAGTGCGGTGACGGTCGGCGCGCCCGTGGTCACCGCGGTCCCGGAGTTCCGGTGGCAGACCGCCCCGCAGGCGGTCGTCGTCACGTTCGACCGCGACGTCGCCGGGGACGTCTCGGCCGACGATCTGCTCGTTCGCAATGACACGACCGGTCAGACGGTGACCGAGCTGGCGTTCGCGTACGACGCCGCCACGCGGACCGCGACCTTCAGTTACACCGGGACGGCCGGCCCGGGCACGGGCATCCTCCCGGACGGCAACTACACGGCCATGCTCCGCGCGGCGGGCTTCGGCGGGACCGGCGGCTGGCCGCTCGACGGCAACGCCGACGGCACGCCCGGCGACGACCTCGCGCTGACGTTCTTCCAACTCGTCGGCGACGCGGACCGGAACCGGCAGGTCGCGCTGAACGACCTGGTGATCCTCGCGAACCACTACGGCATGGCGGCCACCGGCGGCTGGGCCGACGGCGACTTCGACGGCAACGGCCAGGTCGGCCTGAACGATCTGGTCCAACTGGCCAACCGGTACGGGAGCAAACTGGACCCCGCGTCACCTCCTGCCCCGCCGGCCGACAGCGCGGCCACCGCCGCCGTCGCGCCCGCCGACGCCACGGCGGTCGACAATGCCCCGAGCGCCGCGGTCGTCCCGAGTCCGACGTCGGCCGACCAGCCCGCAGTTCGGCCGGCTTCTGCACCCGGGTCGAATCAACCATCCGCGGTCGTAACTCAGACCGTCGTTCCCGAACCCGCGGCCGCTCCGCCGCCGCCGCAGGCACCTCCTCCGTCGCCGGCGCCGGCGTCGGCGGTCGCGCCATCCGCCGCGGGCGCGCCGGTGCCCGCCGTCAGCAGACCGGTCGAGCGGTCCTCGCCGGCGCCCGGGAAGTCGGCGGGGTCCAAACTGGCCGTACGCCCCTTTCCCGCTCGGGCCGGAGCAGCGCGGCCGACGCATCCGTCCGCGCCCGCAGTGACCGCCGGCCGCCCCGCGGCGCCGCCCGCTCCGACCGGCCCATCCGCACGTCGACCGGTCGCGGCGCCTACGAGCCCACGCCCCGCCCCGTTCGCGTCGACTAAGCCGTCAACCGGGAAATCGCCCGCGCCGCGGCGACCGTCACCCGGTAGCGCGGGCGCGCCGGCCCCTGCTTCGCCGATCGCACCGGCCGCGATCTTTCAGTCGCGAAAGCGATTGGCGGCCGTGTGGGACGCGTCCGGGGACTGACGGCCCGGGCGCGCGCCCCGTTCGCGGCGCCGGGTTCCATTTCCGAACGAATTTGCGGATTCGCCATTGCGGGTGAGTCGCGCATCACGGATGGTAGACGGATGCCCCACTCGCCCGCAGCTCTCCCGTCCGTCCGCCATCGCACGGCCCTGGGCCTCCTGCTCCGCGGGGACGAGCGGCGGTGCTCGTCGGCCACGCTCGCGACGTTCGCCCGGCGCGGCTGGGTCGCGGCGGCGGCGGGCGGCGCGTACCGGCTGACGGCCACCGGGCGGGCGCTGGCCGAGTCTTTCGAGCCGATGGCGGCGCCCCCGCAGCGCGGCCGATGACGCGGCTGCCGGCCGGCAGTTGCGGGGGTTGCGGCGTCGGCCGGTTCCGAGAGTAGCCTTAACGGTGGGGCGTTCCATGTCCGGCGCGACCCGGCCCGACAACGTCGATCCCGTGCCGTCCGCCGCGGACGCGGTCTACCCGCTCGCGTTCACCGGGCCGCGGCGGACGCCCGCGGCCAGCGCCTACCTGCGCGACCCGTCCACGGCGCTGCTGGCCAGTTTCTTCGAGGAGAAGGGCCTGGCGGCCCTTAAGCGGGAAGACCGGGACGAGCAGTGGTACGCGGACTGGATCGCGTATCAGGCTGACCACCGCCTGTACGCGACGGTCGTCTCGCCGAAGGAGTACTCGTCGATCGGGGCGGAGTTCGACCTGCTGCGGTACGCGCGGTTCCTCGAGGTGTTCGCGTACTGCAGTCCGGCGCACGGGTACAGCCTGCAGGTGTCGTTCCTCGGGCTGTGCGCGATCCTGACGGGCACCAACGCGGCGCTCAAGCGGGAGGCGGTCGCGGCGCTCGAGGCGGGCGGGTTGCTGGCGTTCGCCGCGTCCGAGCGGCAGCACGGGTCGGACCTGCTGGCGAACGAGTTCACCGTCCGCGACGCCGGCGACGGGGGACTCGTGGCGGGCGGGACCAAGTACTACATCGGCAACGCGAACGCCGCGGCGATGATCGCCGTCCTCGCGCGCAGGGAGGGCCGCGCCGGCTCCCGGCGGGCGCCGCCCGCGCTATTTGTGCTCCGGCCGGGCGCGGCCGCGGGGTTCCGGAGCGCGACGAAGATCCGCACGCTCGGCGTCCGCGCGGCGTTCGTCGGCGCGTTTGAGATCGTCGACCACCCGCTGCCGGAAACCGACCTGATCGCCACCGGCCGAGACGCCTGGGACGCGGCGCTCGGGGCGGTCACCCTCGGCAAGTTCTTCCTCGGCTTCGGGTCGATCGGGATCTGCGAACACGCCTTGGACGAGGCGACGGACCACCTGACCCGGCGCGTCCTGTACGGCAAGCCCGTCATCGACATGCCGCACATCCGGTCGACGGTGGCGCGGGCGTACGCGCGGCTGACCGCGATGAAGCTGTACGCGTACCGCGCGCTCGACTACCTGCATGCCGCGACGGAGGCGGACCGGCGTTACCTGCTCTTCAACGCGGTGCAGAAGGCGCGGGTGAGCACCGAGGGCGTGAAGGTCATGGCGCTGCTGTCGGAGTGCGTCGGGGCGCGCGGGTTCGAGTCCGACACGTACTTCGAGATGGCCTTGCGCGACGCCCAGTTGATCCCCGGGCTCGAGGGGAGCACGCACATCAACCTCGCGATGGCCGCGCAGTTCATCCCGGGCTACTTCGAACGTGCGGACCCCGGACTGTCCGGGCCGGCGTCGCTGGCCGGCGGCGGTGGGCCCGTGGGCGAGAACTCGTACCTGATGGCGGCGCGGGCGGTCGCGCCCGAGACGGTGGCGTTCCCGCCGTACCTCCGGGCGTACGAGCCGCTGATGTCCGTCCCGAACGTGCGCCTGGTCGCGGGACAGGCGCGGGCGTTCCGGCTGCTCGCCGGCGCCCGGCGGTCGGAGGGCCGCGCCCCGGACACGGCGACCGCGATCGACCTGGGGAAGTGCGTGTCGGCGGTTGTGTACGCCCAGCTCGTCGCCGAGAACTGCGTGCGCCTCGCGGTGCCCGCGCCGGTCGTGTCCGTGATCTTTCACCTGATCGCCGAGGACCTGAGCACGCTCGGCCTGGCGCTCGCGGCCGCGCCCGGCCTGAGCGCCGCGGACCGGTTCCTCGCGCGCCGGCTGGTCGTGACGCCCCGGACCGTCGAGGCGGACTGGGAGTTCGTCGCCGGGAGGGTTTCCGGCGGGGGCCGGGCGTGACGGACGGGTGGCTCCGCTGGCGCGACCCCCGTCGAGGGCGGCAGTCGCCGTGCTCCCTCGACCTGTCGGTCCACGCAGCGACCTACGGCGACGAACGGCAGAGCGCTCGTTTTCGACAAGGGGTGAGTTCGTTGAGAACAATAGGCCGGTGAGCCCTGCCAACCTGTCCGCCCGCGTGCGCCACTGGGGCCGCGCGATGGCGCTCCGGCCGCCGTCGCGCGGTCGCTCGCCTAGCGGTGCGCACGTGGTTTTGGGGAACGTGCGCGCCCGGGCGAACGTACCACTGAGTGTCGAATCTCGCCCGCCCCCCCGGCGCCAAGCCGCCTTTCTGTTACCCTTGTCGATTCCGATCCCCTGCCCGGCCCGCCAGGATTTTGGCGCGCCGGGCACGCCATTTACATTGCAAGTCAGAAACCATCTATGGAAAGCAACGCGACCGTTAGTAACGCAGTGCACGTCGACCCCGCGCGGCCCGCGCCGTCGGGTCCGGTGGACCGAGTCTCGTCCGGCACGCGCGTCGTCACCCTGCTCGCGGTCGTCCTGCCGCTGGCCGGCCTGGTGGCGGCCGCGGTGCTCCTATGGGGGCACGGCTTTAGTTGGCTCCACCTGGGGCTGCTCCTCGGGGCGTACCTGCTGACGACGCTGGGCATCACGATCGGGTACCATCGCCTGTTCACGCACGGCGCGTTCCGGGCCCCTCGCGCGGTGCGCGTGACGCTTGGCGTGCTCGGCTCGATGGCCGTCCAGGGGCCGCTCCTGCGGTGGGTGGCGACCCACCGCCGGCACCACCAGCACGCCGACGACGCCGATGACCCGCATTCGCCGCACTTCGGTGGTCACGGCGTGCTCGGCGTGCTCCGCGGGTGGTGGCACGCGCACGTCGGCTGGCTCTTTCAGCCCGACGCGGGGGATCTGGACCGGTACGTCGGTGACCTCCGTCGCGACCCGGCGCTGGTCCGGGTCAGCCGTCTGTTCGTCCTCTGGGTGGCGCTGGGCCTGCTGATCCCGGCCGTGATCGGCGGACTAGTGACGATGACGTGGACCGGCGCCCTGCTCGGCCTGCTGTGGGGCGGCCTGGCGCGCGTCTTCCTCGTCCACCACGTGACCTGGAGCATCAACTCGGTTTGCCACCTGTGGGGCACCCGCCCGTTCGACAGCGGTGACGAGAGCCGGAACAACGCGGTGTTCGGCGTGCTCGCGATGGGCGAGGGGTGGCACAACAACCACCACGCGTTCCCGACCTCGGCGCGGCACGGCCTGCGGTGGTGGCAGGTCGACGTCAGTTACTGGGTGATCCGGGCCATGAGCTGGGTCGGGCTCGCGTCGGGCATCAAAGTGCCGACCGCGGACCGGATCGCCGATAAACGGGCGACGGCACGCGCGGCGCGGTAAGGATCGTCTCCGGGCGCTTATCAGACTGGGCCGGTGGGGCCGCCTACCGCCGCGCCGTCGGGAGGCGGACCGCGAACGTGCTTCCCCGGCCGGGCGACGAGCGGACCGTGATGGTGCCGCCGTGGTCGCCGACCATCCCGTGGCTGATGCTCAGGCCGAGCCCCGTGCCGTGGCCCGGCGGCTTGGTGGTGAAAAACGGGTCGAAGATGCGCTGTTGGATTGCCGGGTCGATCCCACAGCCGGTGTCGGTCACTTCGATCAGCACGACCCCGTCGTCCTGCGTGGTGCGAACCGTCACCACGCCGTCGGCCTCACATGCGTCGATCGCGTTGGTGACCAAGTGCATGACGACCTGGTTGATCTTCGCCGGGTAGCACGAGACCGTGCCCAGGGGCGCGAGGTCCAGGTCGAGGCGGACTCCCTTGGCGGTGGCGCGGCCGCGGATGATGTCTGTGGCGGACTGGACGCCGGCGTTCAGGTCGACCTCGCCCAGGTCGCTGGTGTCGAGGCGGGCGAACTCTCGCAGGCCCTCGACGATGTGCTGGATGCGCCCGAGCCCGTGGCGCGACCGCGACAACATCTCGTCCAGGTGCGGGACGACGTACGCCAGATCGACGCGCTCACTGAGATCGCGCACCCGCTCGGCCAGGGCCGGGGCCTGCGCGTCGATCAGCGGCCGGGCCTCGGCGTACAGGTCGAGCAGTTCG
Source organism: Tepidisphaeraceae bacterium (assembly GCA_035627895.1). Taxonomy (GTDB): domain Bacteria; phylum Planctomycetota; class Phycisphaerae; order Tepidisphaerales; family Tepidisphaeraceae; genus DASPKW01. The sequence goes on from DASPKW010000240.1 coordinate 14,702, forward strand.
CGGAGCGCGGCCACGTCGCGCTGCAGGACGGCCACGTTGTTGCTGACGAACGCCAGTCGGCGAGCCCGAACGAGGTTGCCTGGGCGTGGCTGATGTGGATGAAGCGGCTCTGCTCGTCCTTGAAGTAGATGCGGTCGGGGTGGTGCTCGAAGAGCGTGTGCAGCAGCACCGCCTCGAGGTGCTCGGCGGCCGAGGTTGCGCTCTGGTCGGACATGGTCGCTGGCTCCTCGTCCGCTCGACTCCGCCGCGCCGCCGGCCGCGCGCCTCGCGACGCCCGGCCGGCGCGACGACGGGGGTTGGCCGGCATTATCCGTCGGGCGCCGGTCGTTGCAAAGCGTCCGGTGACGCCGCCCGCCGGTTACGGCCGACCCCGCGGGCCGGACCGGCGGCCGAGGGCGATGACGAACGCCGTCGCGAGGACGCCGCCGATCGCGACCAAGATGTACACCGCCGTCCGCGCGGTCACGGCGACCCGGTGCACCCGCCGCTCCTGTTCGACCATGTTGCGCACGTTGAGAGAGATGATCTCCCCGGCCGCCCGGCGGATCCGCCCGGACTCGGCGCCGACCACGCCGAGCGCCGCCCGGCGCTCGGCGAGCGGCTTGTACTCGTCCAGAGCGTCGGCGTGCGCGACCGCGTACTTCGACCACGCGTCGTCGATCTCGGCGATTGCCGTCGCCTCGTGCGGATCGACCGTGACGTGCGAACGCCGTAGCGTCAGGTGCCGCTCGAGATCCGCCCTCGCCCGCCCGGCCGATTCCCGTACGGTCGCCAGTTCGGCGCTCGGCTCGGCCCATTGGTCGGCGGCGTCGCCGAGTCGCGCCAGTGCGTCCTTCAGCGCGTGCCCGTACTCGATGCCACGGTAGTTCTCGCCGACGACGGCCCGCATCGCGCTGCTGCACCGTTCCAGGACGCCGACGCTGACACCCCCGACCGCCAGCAGGATGATCAGCAGACCGCCGAACCCCAGGCGTAGCTTCCGACGGGTTCCGAGCATGTCGACGGGCTCCCAGATCGAGACGGGTGGCGGCGGCGCCGGGCGGCGCGGCCGAACTCGCGATGGCGTTCCCGGTGAAGGGTGCGATGTCATCCGTCGGAATTGCCGGGGGGCGGCCACGTCACTCGCGCGTCGCGAGACGGACTTTACCACGAGGCCCGTGCGGTTCGACCACGAAGGGGTTCGGCGGATCACGTTTGTCGCGGCGCTCCGAACGATCGCCGACGGACGGCGGAAACATATTCGAACGGGCCGATCCGATCGGCACACGCGCGCGACGGAGGTTAAGCGCGATCTCAACCCGACGTTTGGGCGATCGCCACGCGGTGCACACACGACGTTCAAACTGGGGCAATACCGTCGCGACCCGACGACACAGAGGCGCACGTCTCGCGTCCGCACCGGATGTCGGTGTGCGACGTACGAAGGGGGCTTTACGTCCAGGAAATTACACGGGAGCTAGAAATGAAGATCGGGAAACGGTCGGTCCGTTTGGGCATGGCGGTGGCGGCGGTGGCGGCGACCTTGGGGGCGCGGGCCGCGACCTGGACCGGTGGCGTGGACGGCCCCTGGAGCGCCGGCGGCAACTGGGACGGCGGCTCCGGCGCGCCGCCCGTCTCCGGCCCGACCACGCAGCTCATGTTCTCGAACAGCGGCACCGGGTTCACGACCACCAACGACCTCGGGCCGTTCTCGCTCAACGCCCTGACCCTCGACAACACCGGGACCGGCGTGATCACCGTCGCCGGCAACCCGCTCACGCTCGACGGCACGACCGCGACGATCGTCGGCACCGGCGCCGGCGACAAGCTGGTCAAGAACAACCTCACGCTCGGCGTCGACACGACGGTCACCAACACGGGCGGGCTCATCACGATCGGCGCGCCCGACGCCGACAACGGCACCCCGGCCGTCACGTTCGCCGCCGGGACGACCACCACGTTCAACGGCGCGGGCAACGTGACCGTCGGCCCGGCCGTCACGACGGTGGGCGCAGGCATCCAGTTCGGCAACAACGTCACGATCCGCAACACCGGCGCCGGCACGCTCGCCCTGGCCGACGGCGGCACGTACGCCGGCACCAACGTGACCGTGAACCTCGCCAACACCGGCGGGGGCGTGTTCACGATCGGCGACCTGGCCGCCGTCTCGGGCACGCTCAACGTCACTGCCGGCACGGTCAAGTGGGCCGGCGCCGCCGAGGGCGATTTGTTCGGCGCGAACCTCGTCCTCAACGTCGCCGCCGGCGCGACCTTCGACTTCGCCAACAACGGCGAGACGTTCGGCGGCCTCGGCGGCGCGGGCAACGTCGTCATGGGCAACGCCGGGCTCGAGTTCACCCTCGCCGGCGACCGCACCTTCTCCGGATCGATCGGCGGCACCGGCGGGGTCACGCAGGCCAACGCCGGCGTCCTCACACTGAGCGGCAGCAACGCCTACACGGGCGCAACAACGATCAACTCCGGCGGAACGATCCGGACGGCCGGCGCTAACGTCCTCTCGGCGGGCAGCCTGATCACGATCACCGCCGGCCAGGGCGCGCTCGACTTGGCCGGCTTCGGCCAGACGATCGCCGGCGTCGCGGGCGGGCAATACAACTCGACGCTGCAGGTCAATGGATCGACCCTGACTTTGAGCGGGTCCGCGACGCGCTCATTCAACGGCCTGATCACCGGCACCGGCAACCTCGCGGTCGGCGGCACCGGCACGCAGACGATCCTCGGCGCCAGCAACTACACCGGCACCACCGCCGTCAACGGCGGCACCCTGCGCATCGTCGGCCCCGCCGCCGCGACCGGCGCGGGCACGTCGATCGCCACCGGCGCGACGCTCGACCTCATCCTCGACACCGACACGACTTGGACCGCCCCCCTCACAGGCACCGGTACGCTCGCCAAGTCGGGCACGGGCAAGCTGACCCTCGGGGCCGCCAACCCGGGCGCGGACCTCGCCGGCCTCATGGTCAACGGCGGCACCGTCGCCCTCGACTACTCGGCCGACAACGGCTCGAAACTCGGCACGAATCCCGCCCTGACGCTTGACAGCGGCGGTGTTGTCGTCACCGGCAACTCCGCCGCGCCGACCACCCTGTCGTTCAGCGGCGCGCAGCTCAACGGCGCCGGACGCCTCGCCCTGACCAGCGGCAACGGCCAAGCCGCGTCGATCACGCTCGGCAACGTTACCCGCCGCACCGGCGGCTCGATCGACTTCGGCATGACCGGCGTCGGCGGCGGTACGGGAACGATCTCGACCTCGTCCGCCAACGGGTCGACGGGCATCCTCGGCGGATTCGCAACCGTCAACGGCGCAGACTGGGCCGTCAATGCCGGCGGGAACGTCGCCGCCCTCCCCGCCGGGTCCTACGCGAACAACACCTTCACCGCCGGCTCGCACACGAACGTCACCTCGAGCTTCACCGTCCCCACCGCGGGCTCGACCGCCAGCGTGCGGTTCAACACCGCCGGCGCGAGCACGCTGACGCTCTCGGGCGTCAACAACGTGACGACCGGCGGCATCCTCGTCACGCCCACCGCCGGCGCGAACAACGTCTCGATCGCCGGCGGCACGCTGACCGCCCCGGCCGGGCAGGAACTGCTCGTCCACCAGCACAACGCGGCCGGCATGCTCACGATCTCGTCGGTCATCGGCAACACCGCCAACGCCACCCAGCAGACTGTCGCCGCCGTCGCCGCAGGTTCGACGATCAACGGGCTGACCAGCACGACCGGCCTCTACCCGGGCATGTTGGTGACCGGGACCGGCATCCCGACCAACGCGCGGATCATGTCGGTCAACTCGCCGACGTCGATCACCCTGACCGCGAACGCGACCGCCGGCGCGAACGTCGCCCTCACGTTCAACGGCGGCACCGTGCTCGCCAAGTCCGGCCCCGGCACGCTCGCCCTGACCGGCACCAACACGTTCATGGGCCTGATCCTCAACGAGGGCGTCCTCAGCGCCTCCGCCGCCGGTCACCTCGGGCCCGTGGCAACCAACGCCGCCTCCGGCTCCATCTACTTCAACGGCGGCACGCTCCGCGCCACCAACTCGATCAACATCTCGACCAGCGGCGTCCAGCCCTGGGTCTTCGGGCCCGGCGGCGGCACGGTCGACACCTCCACCGCGTCCGTCAGCCTCACCCGCAACGGCAACGCCATGTTCGGCACCGGCACGCTCACCAAGACCGGCCCGGGCACGATGAGCATCGGCTCCAACGGCGGGACCTTCGCCGGCCGCGTCGTCGTCAACGGCGGCGTCATGCGGTTCACCAGCAGCGTGATCGGCTCCGCCAACGGCATGACCGTCAACCCCGGCGGACAGTACCTGATCAACGACGACTCGACCGCCAACTTCGGGTTCGCCGCCAACTCGATCCTGTCGCTCGCCGGCAGCGGCCCCGCCGGGAGCGCCACCCCCGGCGCGATGGCCCTCACCGTCCAGGGCACCGCCCAGGCGCCGACGACCACGTTCACCAACTCCGTCTACCTCGCCGCCGACGCCGCCGTCGGCACGTACAACCTCCCCAGCGCCGCCGGCACGACCACGCTAATCTTCTCCAACGCCGTGACCGGCCCCGGCTCGCTGATCAAGGCCGGCGACGGCACCCTCGCCCTCAACAGCGCGTTCAACAACTACACCGGCAAGACGATCGTCACCAACGGCACGCTCCGCATCGGTGGCGCCGACCGCCTCCCGGCCGGCACGACGCTCCAGTTCGGCGAGTCCGGCCCGGCCACCTCCGGTACGTTCGAACTCAACGGCTTCTCGCAGACCGTCGCCGGCCTGACCACCGTCGGCACCGGCACCGCCCACCAGGTGATCAACAGCAGCGCGACTGCCGCGGCGCTCACCGTCAACACCGCCGCCGGCGCAGACCAGACCTTCGTCGGCCGCTTGGGCGGCGACGGCATCGGGGTCGACTTCTCCTTCACCAAGACCGGCGCCGGCACCCTGACCCTGAGCGGCGCGAACACCTACACCGGCCCGACCACGGTCTCCGCCGGCACGCTCCGCGTCGCCGGGGCCGACACCGCCGCCCGCGCCTACACCGTCGCCGACGGCGCCCGCCTGACCGTCGCCAACTCCAATCCCGCCTCGACCTTCAACGTCGCCACGCTCGCCCTCGGCACGACCACCGGCGGCAACCTCGGCTTCGACTTGAGCGCCGGCACGCCGGGTCAGGCCGCCCTGACCATCGCGGGGGACGGCGGCCTCACCACCGCCGGCGCTGTCGACATCAGCGTGAGCAGCCTCCAAGGCCTGTCCGCCGGGGCGCAGATCCCGCTGCTCAAGTACACCGGCACGATCGGCGGCGCAGGCTTCGCCGCGTTCCAGGCCGGGACGCTTGGCCTCCCGTCCCGCGTCATCGGGTCGCTCGTCAACCTCACCGGCACGTCCACGATCGCCCTGAACGTCACCGGCGTCGACTTCGTCAAGTGGACCGGCTCGGCCGGCGGCGCGTGGGACGTCAACGCCACTGCCAGCTTCAAGCTCAACTCCAACGGTGCGGCCACGACCTACCTCGAGTCCGCCGCCCCCGCGACCGGCGACACCGTCGTCTTCGACGAGACGGCCGCGGGCACCAAGACCGTCTCGCTCGCCGCCGCCCTCCGCCCGGCGGCCGTCACCGTCTCCGGTCCCGCCGACTACACCTTCACCGGCGCCGGCAAACTCTCCGGCCCGACCGGCCTGACCAAGGCCGGCGCCGGCACGCTGACCCTCCTGACCGACAACGACTATACCGGCGTCACCACGATCACCGGCGGCACCCTCCGCGTCGGCAACGGCGGAACGGTCGGCTCGCTCGGCGCGGGAGCCGTCACCAACGACGGCGCGCTCGTCATGGATCGCTCGGACGACGTCGCCCTCGCCAACGCGATCTCCGGCGCGGGCTCGCTCACCAAGAACGGCCCCGGCACCCTTACCCTATCCGCCGCCTACGGCCTGACCGGCAACACGACGATCACCGACGGCACACTCGCCCTGACCGCGGGCGGCACCTACTCGGGCAACGTCGCCGGCGCGGGCGCGCTGCTCAAGGGCGGCACCGGCACGCTCGTCCTCGACGGCGCAGTCGCCCACACCGGCGGAACGACCGTCTCCGCCGGCACCCTCCGGATCGGCAGCGGCGGCACCGCCGGCTCGCTCGCCGGCGGCGTGACCATTTCGACCGGCGCGACCCTCGCCTTCAACCGCAGCGACGACTCGACCTTCGCCGGCACGATCATCGGCGACGGAAACCTCACCCAGATCGGCTCGGGTCGCACCACGATCTCGGGCACGATCGGGACGCTCGTCACCAACGGGATGACGACCGCGCGCGTGTACGCCGGCGTGGCGACCGCATCGGCCGGCAACTTCGACTTCAACCTCCCGACCGACGTGAGCTTCTCGGGCCGGATCTCGGGCACGGGCACGATCACCAAGTCCGGCCCGTCGACCCTCACCCTCCTCGCCAACAACAACTTCACCGGCACCCTCGTCGTCGACGGCGGCACCGCCCTGCTCGACGACCAAGGCGGCGGTGGCGACTTGAACGCCGCCTCGATCGTCGTCAACGCCGGCGGCAAGTTCCAGTTCGGCCGCTGGGACGGCCCGCTCGGCACCGGCTCCAACCCCGACATGCCCGACTCGACCGCCATTACCGTCAATGCGGGCGGCGAGTTCCAGATCCGCATCGGCGAACAGTACGGCGCGCTCAAGCTCGCCGGCGGCACCTACCGCGCCGTCGGCGACGGCGCGGCCCTCTCCGTCGGCTCGACCTTCAACGCCACCTCCGGCCCGTTCACCGGCTTCGCCCTCGAGTCCGGCCAAGTCATCGCCGAGAACTTCGGCCCCGGCGCGACCGCCGGGATCAACGGCGGCCTATCCACCGGCTTGGTCAAGACCACCCCGGGCACCGTCACATTCACCGGCCCCGTCGCGGTCAACGCGAACAACCCGATCAACATCCAGGAAGGCACCCTCGCCTTCGAGGCCCAGAACCTCCCCGCAAGTGGCGCGGGCGCGTTCACGCTCGGCGGCGGCGCGACGACCGCCACCCTGCGCCTGACGACCGCCGGTCCCGCCGCGTCGAGCAAGACGCTCACCGTGAACACCGCCGGGCAGATCGACGTCGCCAACCCGGCCGGCCGACTCACGCTCACCGGCCTGATCGACGGCGGCGGCACCCTCTCCAAGGTCGGCCCGGGCACGCTCGTCCTCGGCCCCGATACGGGACTGTTCGGCGGAACCGTCTCCGTCGAGGCCGGCGCCGTCCGGGTGTCCGGCACGACCGCGTTCGGCGGCTATTCCGTATCCAACGGCGCAAAGCTCGCCGTCGCCGGCGGGGCGACGACCGGCACGTTCGCCCTCCCGTCGCTCGCCCTGGGCGCCGGCGGCAGTCGGCTCTCGTTCGAGCTCGCAGCGGCCGGCAACCCGACCGTGCCGCTCATGCACGTCACCGGCGACAACGGCCTGACCCTCGCCGCCGGCACGCACGTGCTCGGCCTGTCGAGCACCCAGCCCCTCTCGGTCGGCACGATCACGCTGATCGACTACGCCGGCACGCCGATCACCTCCGGCTTTACGCTCGGCGCGCTCCCCTCGCGCACCGCCGGCACCCTCGTCTACAACACGGCTAACACCTCGATCGACGTGCAGGTCACCGGCGCCGACACCACGATCTGGAACGGCGCGACCGGCGGCGCGTGGGACGCCGGCACCGCGGTCGACGTCGGCGGCACCGCCAACTTCCGCCTCGCGAGCACCGCCGCCGCCACCAACTTCGTCGCCGGCGACCGCGTCACCTTCGACGACACCGCCCCGGGAACCGGCCCACTTACGGTCAACCTCACGGCGGCCCTCCAGCCCGCCGCCGTGACCGTGAACGCCGACACCCGCGCCTACACCCTCGCCGGCCCCGGCTCGATCGCCGGCACCGGCGGGCTCACCAAGACCGGCGCAGAGTCGCTCGCCCTCCTGACCGACAATACCTACACGGGCGGCACCACCGTCTCCGCCGGCACGCTCCAGATCGGCAACGGCGGTTCCACCGGCTCCATCACCGGCCCCCTCGCCGTCGGCGCAGGGACGACCGTGATCGTCGACCGGGCGGGCGAGTTCGTGGTCGCCGCGCCCCTGAGCGGCACCGGCGACCTCGTCAAGCGCGGCCCCGGCACCCTCAAGCTTACCGGCGAAAACCAGGCCTTCACCGGCGCCCTCACCGTCAACGGCGGCACCGTCGACCTCAACAACGGGGCCGACCTCAACGCCCCGTCCGTCGTCGTCAACGACACCGGCACCTTCGTCTTCGGCGAGACCGGCGACGTCAACTTCCCCAACTCCACCTTCGTCACCGCCAACGCCGGCGGCACCTTCGACCTCCGACAGGGCGAAACCTTCGGCGGCGTCGTCCTCAAGGGCGGGACGATCAAGTTCTCCGGAGCCCGCACCGGCGTGAACATCACCGCCAACGCGGCGACCGGGTTCGCGCTCGAGTCCGGCACGGTCACGACCGACTTCACGGGCGCGGGCACCGGCGGCGTGCTCAGCGGCACGACCGCGCTGAACAAGACGACCGCCGGGACGGTCACGCTCGGAAACGGCGTCACGATCAACACCGGCGTGACGATCAACGTCCGCGAGGGCGTGCTCGCGATGCCGGCCGCCAGCCTCCCGGCGACCGGGTCGACGTCGATCAACCTCGGCGACGAGACGACGGCCGGCACACTCCGCGTGACTGACGCCGCGGCCGCGGCCACCGTGCGGCCGGTCAACCTCGCGGCGGGCGGCGGGACGATCGACGTCGCGGCGGCGGGCGGATCGGTGACGCTTGCCGGCGCGGTCGGCGGGACGGGCGGGCTGACCAAGGCCGGGAACGGCCAGCTGGTGCTCGGCGTCGCCGCTCACACCGGCGCCACGACCGTCGCCGGCGGCACGCTCCGTGTGAACGGCTCGGTCGCCGCGTCCGCCGGCGTCGCCGTCGGCACGGGCGGGCGGTTCGTCGCGGGCTCGACCCAGACCGTCAAGGCGCTCGACCTGTCGGCCGGCGGCCGGGCCGAGGTCGCCAACGTGCCGGCCAGCCTGCTCGTCCTGACTATCGGCGACAACGCGACGACCGACGCGCTCAAACTGGGGGCGACTGCGAAGCTCGACGTCCGCCGCAACACCCTGGTGTTCGACCACGCGGCCGGCGACCCGTCGGCCCCTGCCTCCGTCGCCGCCGTGAGGGCCACGATCCTGGCCGGGTACAACAACGGCGACTGGCTCGGCGCGACCGGCATCACGTCCAGCGACGCGGCCGCCAGCCCGACTTCCGGCCCGCTCCTGTCGGTCGGGTACGCGACGACCGCCGACCTGCTCGGGGCCGGCGTGACCAGCGGCGCGGTCGATCTCGGCCAGGGCGTCAGCCCGACCGTCGACGACACCGGTCTGCTCGTCCGCCTGACGCTCGCCGGCGACGCGGACCTGAACGGTGTGGTCGGCCTAAACGACCTGGTCCGCCTCGCCAACCACTACGGCAGCCCGGCGACGGCCGGGTGGTTCGACGGCGACTTCGATCACAACGGCACGGTCGGCCTCAACGACCTCGTCCAACTGGCGAACAACTACGGGTCGGTGCTCGGCGGCCCGGCGACGCCGGCCCCGGACTTCGCGGCCGACTGGGCGCTGGCGCAAGAGTTGGCGGCCGAGGGCGAGACTGGCGTGCCGACCCAGGCCGTGCCGGAGCCCGGCGCGCTGGGCCTGGCCGGCGTCGCGGCCGCCGCTCTGCTCGGCAAGCGCCGGCGGCGTGCGTAAGCAGATGTCATTTCGAATAAAGACCCGGGCGGGCCTCGCGAGAGGCTCGCCCGGCTTGCATTGGAATCGCCGGAGATCCCGTCCCGGTCGACGTTCGACGGCCGTCGGCACACTCGCGCTGAGGTTCCACTTCCTGAACGTCCATTTCCCGAGCACCCGGGTCGGTTGCCGCGAGCGCTCACCCGAACGCAGTCCCGGCTTAACACGCACCACACCGTCCGGCGGCACGTTATGCGGATGCGCACGCCAACCGCCACCGTCGCCATCGCCGTCGTCCTCACTGTGGTCGTGGCGACACTCGCGGCCGACCAGAAGCCACCCGCCACACCCGCGCCGGCATCGACCACACCGGCGACCACACGGGTGGCCTACCGCCCGACCACCCGGCCGATCGAGGCGGTCGACCGCGTGCTCGTCATCAGCATCGACGGCCTGCGCCCCGACCTGCTGACCCGAGCCGACGTGCCCAACCTCCGGGCGCTGATGCGCGGCGGCGCGTTCACGATGTGGGCCCGGACGACCGCCGTCTCGCGCACGCTCCCGTCGCACATCTCCATGCTCACCGGCGTCCCGCCCCACCGCCACGAGATCGAGTGGAACCGCGACCTGCCGCTGAAACACGCCCTCTACCCGAAGGGCCGCACGTTGTTCGACATCGCCAAGCAGTACGGGTACACGACCGCGCTCGCGGCCGGCAAGACCAAGTTCGACACGTTCGAGCGGCCCGGCGCGGTGGATTGGTCGTGGATCGTGCCCGCGACGACCAAGCCCGCTGCCGCGAATCCGGCGAAGGCGGAGGACGAGGGTCTCGAAAAGGACGAGTGGCCGGAAGACAAGGCGAAGGTCGGCAAGGCGTCGGTGACGGACGCCGAGGTCGCCGGGCGGGCGGTGCGGATCATCCGCGAGCACCGGCCGCAGGTGATGCTCGTGCATCTGCCGCACGTCGACTTCGTCGGCCACACGATCGGGTGGGGCTCGCCGGAACAGGTACGTGCGGTCGGGTTGGCGGACACGGCGGTCGGTCAC
>DASPKW010000241.1:0-4456 GCA_035627895.1 Tepidisphaeraceae bacterium
GGTGGGCGTGGCGGGCGGGGCGGGTTCGGTGGTGGCCCGGGTGCGCCCGGTGGCGGCGCGCCGGGGGGTGGCGGTGGCGGGGGAAATGCAGAGCCGCGGCCGACGGGGGTAGCGCTGGATCCGCTGCACGGGTTGAAGGACGAGCGCAAGCCGCTGCGCTCGAAGTTGCTGGCGGTGCCGGCGCTGCGGGCGAAGTATCAGCAGTACGTGAAAGAGATGGCGGAGAAGGGGTTGGACTGGGCGAAGCTCGAACCGGTCGTGAAGCAGTACGTGGGGCTGATCGAGAAGGAAGTCGAGAGCGATACGCGGAAGCTGTCGTCGACGGCCGCCTTCAAGGGGGGGGTATTCAAGGACGCGGCGGGCGGTGGTCCCGATGGGGCGAGCTTGGAGGCGTTCATCGAGCAGCGGCGGGCGTACTTGTTGAATCATCCGGAGATCAAGAAGCTGGGGGGCGCGGAGTAGGAGGCTTTTGCGTGACAGATCGGGCGCGTCTCGGGCTCGGCCACTGAAGTGGCACAAGCCTCGGGCTGGAACGTGCGCCGTCTTGACGCTCCGTGGGGTCTTCCCTAGGATCGAATCGGACAACGTGAGGCGGCCCGCAGACGGGGTCGCCGGGGCGATTTGACCCGCAGCTTGCGGCCCTAACTGCTAAAGCGCGTCGCCGCGACGCCGCCGCATCGATTTACGGGCCATGCCTCTATGTGGGGCGTGGTTTTTTTGTTGGGCGACCCGTCGCCGAGCGAACGTGCACCTTCGGTGCGACCGCTAAGTACCCATTTGAGATTCGAGAGCGTCATGAGCACTGTCACGCAGCTGAACGGCGAGCAAGTCAACCGGTACAAGCGGCACCTGATCCTGCCGGAGGTGGGCGTCGAGGGGCAGAAGAAGCTGCTCAACGCGAAGGTGCTGTGCGTCGGGGCGGGCGGGCTGGGGTCGCCGATCTCGCTGTATTTGGCCGCCGCGGGCGTCGGGACGATCGGGATGGCGGACGTGGACGTGGTGTCGCCGTCCAACCTGCAGCGGCAGGTGCTGTTCGGGGTGTCGAACCTTGGCGAGGACAAGGTCAGTGCCGCGGCCAAGCGGCTGAAGGACTTGAACCCGGAGGTCCGCGTCGTCGAGCACAAGACGGTCGTGAACTCTAAGAACGTCATGGACCTGATCAAGGACTACGACGTGGTGATCGACGGGACGGACAACTTCCCGACGCGGTACTGCGTGGGGGACGCGTGCGTGCTGCAGAACAAGCCGAACGTGTACGGGTCGATCTTCCGGTTCGAGGGGATGATGACGGTGTTCGCGCCGCACCTGCAGAACCCGGACACGAAGGAGAAGGGCCCGTGCTACCGGTGCCTGTACCCCGAGCCGCCCGAGCCGGGGATGGTGCCGAGCTGCGCCGAGGGCGGCGTGCTGGGCGTACTCCCCGGGATCATCGGGACGCTGCAGGCGAACGAGGTGATCAAGCTGATCCTGGGCCTGGGCAAGCCGCTGATCGGCCGGCTGATGACGTTCAACGCGCTGGACATGGAGTTCCGCACGTTCAAGATCCGCCGGGACCCCACGTGCCCCGTGTGCGGGACGAATCCGACGATCACCGAGCCGATCGACTACGAGCAGTTCTGCGGGATGCCGATTTTGGACGAGAAGTCGCTGGCGGAGACGAAGGACGAGGTGCAGAAGTCGAAGAGCGGCCAGTTGGGCGGCGGCACGAAGCCGGACCCGAGCTTGGACGCGCGGGGTCTGCCGCCGGGGTATCAGTTCAAACCTGACTGGGAAGTGACGCCGCGCGACGTGAAGGCGAAGCTGGACGCGGGCACGAAGTTCACGTTCATCGACTGCCGGAACCCGAACGAGTTCGAGATCACGAAGATCGAGGGCACGCAGCTGATGCCGCTGCCGCAGGTCGCGAGCTACATCGGGCAGTTGAAGGGGAAGGAGGCGGAGGAGATCGTGGTGCACTGCAAGAGCGGGATGCGGTCGCTGCAGTTCTCGCAAATCCTTCGCCAGCAGGGCTTCAAGAACGTCCGTTCAATGGCGGGCGGCATCCTGCTGTGGAACAAGGACATTAATCCGGGCGGGCCTCAATATTGAGCGACAGGGAAGGGTTTACGGGCGCTTAATTGAACGTTGAGCAGGCCTATGGCCGTGGCATATACTGCCACGGCCTTTCCCTTTTTGTGAGACCAAGGCCGTAATGGGTTCCACCGAGCGCCCGCTTGTCCATTCATATCGTGGCCGACGACAACCAGGATCGTAAGGCGCTGCGGGCGGAAGTGGAACGGCTGCGCGCGGAGTTGGCGGAGTTGCGTGCCGCGGGGGGCGAGGAGGCGTGGTTCCGCCGGGTCGCCGATTCGCTCCCGCAGATCGTCTGGACGGCCACGCCGGACGGGCGCCTCGATTTCTACAACCGGCGGTGGTACGAGCTGGGCGCGCCCGCGGAGCAGTACGGGGACGCGAGCTGGGCCCCGCAACTGCACCCGGACGACGTGGCCGGCGCGACCGAGCGGTGGTACGCGAGCGTGCGCGCGGGCGTGCCGATGGAGGCGAACGCGCACCGGATCTACGACGCCCGGGCGGGTGAGTACCGTTGGCACCTGGGGCGGGCGACGCCGATCCGCGACGGGGCGACCGGGGGGATCCTGAAGTGGGTGGGCGTGACGGCGGACGTGCACGCGCAGCACGTGGCGGCCGACGCGCTGCGCGAGCAGTCGGAGCGGTTGCAGGCCGCGCTCGACGCGTCGGGCACCGGTACGTTCCGGTGGGACATCCGCACGGGCGCGCTGACGTGGGACGCGAACCTGGACCGGCTGTTCGGGATGGCGCCCGGCAGGAGCCCGCGGTCGATCGACGAGTTCGTCGCGCGGGTGCACCCGTCCGACCGGGCGGGCGTGGTCGAGCGGAGCGCGCGGTCCCGGGACGAGGGTTCCGACTTCGACATGGAGTTCCGGGTGATCTGGCCGGACGGGACGGTCCGGTGGCTGCTGGACAAGGGGCGGACGCACCTCGACCCGGCGGACGGACGGCCGAGCTACATGACTGGGGCGTGCGTGGACGTGACGGGGCGGCGGGCGCACGAGCAGGCGCTGGCCGAGAGCCGGGAACGGCTGGCGTTCGCGCTCACGTCGGGGGCGATCGGGCAGTGGGAACTGGACGTGGCGTCGGGGGCGATCGAGTGTTCGGCGGAGTGTAAGGCGAACTTCGGGCTGCCGGCGGACGCGCCGCTGTCGTACGCGGGGCTGATGGCGGCGGTCGTGGAGGAGGACCGGGCGGGGGTGCGGGCGGCGGTCGGCCGGGCGGTGATGGCGGGCGAGGAGTACCGGGCGGAATACCGGGTGCGGTGGCCGGACGGGAGCGTGCACTGGATCGACGCGCGGGGGCGGACGGCGTACGACCCGCTCGGGAACGTGGTGCGGATGTCGGGGGTGACGTTCGACGTGACGGGGCGGAAGCAGGCGGAGGCGGACCTGCGGCGGAGCGCCGAGCAGCTCGCCCGGCTCGCCGACGCGATGCCGCAGATGGTCTGGGTGACGCGCCCGGACGGGTTTCACGAGTATTACAATAAGCGGTGGTACGAGTTCACGGGGGTGCCGGACGGATCGACGGACGGGGAGGCGTGGAACGGGGTGTTCCACCCCGAGGACCAGCCGCGCGCGTGGGCGGCGTGGCGCCGCTCGCTGGAGACGGGGGAGTCGTACGAGATCGAGTACCGGTTGCGGCACCGATCGGGCGAATACCGGTGGACGCTCGGGCGGGCGCTGCCGATCCGGGGCGACGACGGGCGGGTCGTCCGGGTGGTACGGGACGTGCACGGACATCGACGCGCTCAAGCGCCTGGAGGCCGAGCGCGAGGAACTGCTCGGGAGCGAACGGGCGGCGAGGGCGGACGCGGACCGGGCACGGGCGGTGGCCGAGCGGGCGAGCCGGGCGAAGGACGACTTCCTGGCGGCGCTGTCGCACGAGCTGCGGACGCCGCTGACGCCGGTGCTGATGACCGCGCAGGCGCTGGAGGCGGACGTGACGCTGCCCGAAGATGTGCGCCGGGACATGCGGCTGGTCAGGCAGAACGTCGAGCTCGAGACGCGGTTGATCGACGACCTGCTGGACCTGACGCGGATCGCGCGCGGGAAGATCGCGCTGGTGCCCGAGGCGCTGGACCTGCACGAGTTGGTCGGCAACGCGCTGCGGACGTGCGCGGACGACGCGGTGGCGCAGAAGCGGCTGCGGGTGACGGTGGAGCGGGGGGCGTCGGAGGCCGGGGTGCGGGGGGACCACGCGCGGCTGTCGCAGGTGCTGTGGAATCTGCTCAAGAACGCGGTGAAGTTCACGCCGGAGGGCGGGGCGATCACGGTGGCCACGCGGAACCCGTCGGCGGGGTGGGTCGAGGTGTCGGTGACGGACTCGGGGGTGGGGATTCGTCCGGAGGTGCTGCCGCACATCTTCGACGCGTTCGAACAGGGCG
>DASPKW010000242.1:0-9429 GCA_035627895.1 Tepidisphaeraceae bacterium
TGATCTTGATCTCGGCGTCCGGGCGGGCGCGCGTGTTCAGGTTCAACACGATCACGTACAGCTTCCCGTCGTGCACGCGCCACGTCGCCTCGAACCCGGCCGGCAGTTCGACGCCGTACCCCTTCGGGTCGATCTTGCTCATGATGACCGGGCTGAGCGCGTGGAGCTTCGCGTTCTGCTTCGCCATCTCGTCGTTGATCTCGGCGTTCGCGTTGTCGTAGTCGAAGGGGTTGAACGACTGCGGGAAGTAAACGATCCCGCGGACGCCGTGGATCACCGCGTTCCAGATCTCCGCCGTGAACTGCGCCCGGTTCACGCCCGGCGCCTGCGGCACCCACGACAAGTTCTGGTCGGACGCCTCGATGAACGCGAACTGCGGCTTGTCGGGCGCGTAGCTCCGCAAAATGTCCACGGCGTGGCCGACGAGCGGGAGGCGCTTCGGGAGGTTCCACCCGGTCACGGGGTAGATGTCGTTGCCGGTCCAGTCGGCGCCCTCGACGTACGCCGCGTACGGGTGCTTCCGGTTGGACTCGTGGTACCCGACCAGGATCCCGCCCGAGAAGTTGACGAACACCGGGCGGTCCGGGTCGGCCTCCTTCAAGTCCTGGTAGAACTTCTGCACGACCGCCGGGTCGGTGTGGTGCAGGTCCGGCTCGTCCGGCCCCATGTACGCTAGCAGGCTCTCGACCCCCTTGTCGTAGTCGATGTTCCCCGACGGCTGGCGGATCGCCACCATCCCCTGTGCCGCGACGGCCTGGTCCCACTTCTGCATCGTGTCCCGCCCGCCCGACAGGTCCGCCCCGACCATCATGTTCAGCCCGCGCTTCTTCCACGAGGCGACCCCGTACCACGGCTGGTACCACACGCCGATCATGAACTCGGGCGGCTGGACCGTCCCCTGCCGGATCTTGTCCCTGCCCGCCCCGCCGAGCAGGCGGTTGTCCCCGCGGTCGTCGTCGAGGCGGTCGTCCCCGTCGTTGCCGTAGAGGGAGTCGTCGCCCTTCCCGCCGAAGAGGCTGTCGTCGCCGGCGTCGCCGATCAGGAGGTCGTTCCCGTACCCGCCCGAGATCGAGTCATCGCCCAGGCCGCCGTCGAGCGAGTCGTTGGCGACGGTGCCGTGGAGGGTGTCGTCCCCGGCGTCGCCCGAGGCGCGGACGGGGGCCTCGATCAGGTTCTGCTTCTGATTCACGTCGAGCAGGTCGTCGCCGGCGCCCAGCGAGACGGCGATCCGGCCGACGTCGGCGGTGCGGAAGTAGTAACGCTGCTTACCGACGGAAACGCGGAGTTCGTCGGCGCCGCCCGCGAGGATGCGCGTAACGCCCACAGTGTCGGCGGCGTCCGTGCCGGTGACGTACAGCACGCCGTCGTCCGAGAGCGACGGCGGGACGATCGCGGCGGCCAAGGCACGGCGGGCGAACATCCGGCGGACCTCGAGCGGCTCGAGCGAGGCAACGGGCGAGCGTTGTGCGGCGGGCGACGGGCGCATGCGATCCTCCGATGAACGGCTATCGGTGGACCGCGTACGGCGGCGGTCCGGCGGGAGACTTGTACCGGGCCGATCAATTTTCGGGAGTTGTCCGGCGCGGGTCGCGCAGAATCGGCGCAGATTCGTCCCCGCCAGCGTGACGACGGCCACTTAATCGTGGCCTTGTTCAACGGGGTTGGCCGATTTGAATCCGGGGTTCGCCGAACGACTCCTTGTCGGGCGGCGTAACCGCCAGTGTCTCACTGATCGGCTCGCGGCTCATTTCGGGCTATTGGCGCCGGGCCGCTCTCAGTGCCGAGCGCGCTGGATTTTGACAGGGTTTGCGTCGTGGTTTAGGGTTCGCCGCCCGTCGGCCTTTGGAGGGCGAAGGCGGGTGGCGCGTGGTTTCAGGGGCGTGGTCTCACACCGAGAGGGTACGAGCTTGTTTAAGTCGAAGAAGCGCGCGGCGGCTGCGGCCGAAAAGCACTCCGTTCATACTCACACCGCCCCGGCCGTCGAACGGCTGGAGGACCGCACGTTCCTCTCGGCGGCGACGCCGTTCAAGAAGGCCCCGCCCACGCAGGTGATCGGCGCCTGGCTGGACAACCGCGGCAGTGCGCTGATGACGACCTCGTTCGGATTGGACATCAACACCCTGTCGCGCAAGACGGCGTCGATCTACACGGCCGGGCCGGACGCGCAGATCGGCACCGGGGACGACGTCCGCGTGTACACGCGCGTCGGGTACCGGAAGGGGACGCTGACGCTCAACGCGGATCTGGCCGCGAACACGCCGTACCGCGTGATCCTGAACTCGGCGGTCATCAAGGACGTCTACGGGCGGGCCCTGGACGGGGAGTTCAAGGGGCAAGGCGTCGTCTCGGGCAACGGGATCGCCGGCGGCAACTTCGACATGGTGTCCAAGACGCCGGCCCGGACGAACTACCGGTACACGGCGGTGATCGGGGTCGGGCAGATCGCGTACATCAACGTCGCGATGCTGACCAAGACGGCGACGAACACGGTCGGCAACTTCAAGCACTACGCGGACGAGGGGTCGTGGGACGGGACGTTCTTCCACCGCTCGACCCGGGACGCGACCAGCGGCATCCAGGTCGTCCAGGGCGGCGGGTTCAACGTCAACAACCAGGGCCAGATCGGCACGGTCCACGACCACACGGGCATCCCGGTGCAGCTCGGAAACTCGAACGTCAAGGGCACGCTGGCGATGGCCCGCGGGCCGGCTTTGAACTCGAACACGAACCAGTGGTTCTTCAACGTCAACGACAACGTCGCACTCGACAGCGTCGGCGGCGGGTACACGGTCTTCGGCGTGGTCATGGACGCGCGCAGCCAGGCCGCCATCGAGGCCATCAACAACCTGACGATCCGCGATGCCAATCCGAACGAGACTGATCCGGAGTACCCGTTCCACGAAATACCGAGCATCGACCCGTCCGGGCAAATCGACGTGCCCACGGACCTGGCGATGATCACGCGTGTGGCAATGCTCATGGAGCAGGCGGCACCGAGCGGCGCCAGCCCATTCGCCGCCCGGCCGGCCGCGGCCCGCGCGGCGACGGCGACGGCGACGGCGACGACCGCCAGCCCGTTCGCGACGACGACGGCCCCGATCGCGCCGATCGCCGCGACGCCGGTGTCGTCGAAGAATGGCGTGCTGGAGGAGAGCGGGCAGTAAGCGCTCGGCAGTAGCCGACGAGAAGCGTAGCGGCCGGCGCCCGACGAGGGCGCCGGCCGTTTTCGCTTGGGAGGCAGTGCCGACAGTCGATCGCCGTGCGGCGACGAGAACGGCCCCGCGAGCGGGGCGCTCGCGGGGCCGTGTCGGGGCTATGGCGGTCCGGCGGGGCCGGCGGTCACTGCCACTGCGTATCCCCGAACTGGATGCGCTTCGGCGTGCCCAGCGCGGTCGTCCGGTACGAGTAGGCGATCTTCTTGATCGGCGCTTGGGGCGAAGGCGGGGAGTTGTCGATGAAGATCGCGCCTTTCACGTGGGCCGCCGCAGTGGGGACCACCGTCACTGTGGACGGCGTCGTCGCGCGCCAGACCTTTACGGCCTGTGCCGCCGGGTCGTAATAGACCGTCGAGATGTTCGTGACGAAGCCGCCGAACGACGTCGGCCCCCGCAGGTCACTGTACGACGGGCCCGCCGACGATTGGGCGGTGCCCCACGTCGTGCCGGTCCCGGTTTCCGTTGCGGTCTGGATCGCGTTGGCCGTCGCGTTGTAGAAGCTCAACGCGGTCAGGCTGCCGTTGAAGCTCAAACTGGTCTGACCGAGGGTCGAGTTGGCGATGGACGCGTTGGTGTACGTGCCGATCGACCAGGTGTTGGTCCCGGTGCGGGTCGCGGTCCGGATCTCCGTCGACGAGACGCCGACGACGCGCGGCTTGACGTAGCTGATGACGAACTGCGACGCCCCGCTGACGCCGATGCTCGGGAACGTGCCGGTGCCGGTCGTAGCGTCGGCGGTCTCGGTGACCCAGCCGCTGACCGCGTCGTAGAACGTCATCATCGCGTTCTGATTCGTCGCATTGTAGTGCGCCATCCACGGCCGGTTCTGGGCGCTGAACTTGAGTGACGAGTACGACCCGACGTCCCCGGTCGAGGCGGTGTTGTGGACGGTCCAGGCGTTGGTGCCCGTGCGGATCGCGTACCGCAGGTTGCCGTTGGTCTTGTCGTAGTAGGCGACGGCGGGCAGTCCGTTGTTGTCCAGGGTCAGGTCGAGGAACGAGCCGACGTCCTTGCTCACGACCGAGCTCGCCGCCCGGCCCGCGTCGACGACCTCGAACGTGCCGAACGTCGGACTGCCGGCCGGGCGTTTGGCGTACACGATCGCGCGGGCCGACTCGTTGTACCAGACGGCGTGCAGGTTGCCGGCCGCGTCGTACTGGAGGTCGTTGGTCGTGCCTTGGATGCCCAGTGGGTTGAGGGCCACTCCGCCGGACGACGTAGCCGTGAGGGCGGCCTCGACGGCATTGTCGAGGTCGAGCGCCTCCTGTGAGAACGCGCCGGGCCGCGTGTCCGGGAATACGGTCATCGTACTGCCGATCAGGATCTTCCCGATCTCATCGACCGTGAAGTCGGGGTTGATCTGCTTCAGCAGCGCGGCCGCGGCGGTCACGTGGGGAGTCGCGTAACTGGTGTGGCCAAACGTCGGGTAATAAGTGCCATTGGACTGATGCGGCACGACGGTGTAACCCGGAGCCAGAATATCGATGTAGTCCGCGTCGTTACCGTACGTCGTCCCTTGGCCCCCGGAGTTCATCCAGATGCCGTCTCCGTTCGAATTCAGCGATCCGACACCGTAGGTATCGCCGGCACTCGCCGGCTGCTGCTCCTGGGAGTCGTTGGTGTTCGCGGTCGCTTGTGCGACGAAGATGCCCGCGTCCTTCACGTCTCGGACAATCGACTGGATCGTTTTCCCCCCGCGTGTCGGAATCGCGGTCGTATAGTCGAACGGCGGGTACACCGAGATCCCCCACGAGACGTTGACCGCAACGATGTTGTACGTCGATGTGTTCGCGTTATCCAAAATCCACTTGAAAGCGTCGTAGATCCGCGCCGTGTCGGTCGGCAGCACGAAGTTGCCGCCCGAATTGGCCAACAGCTTGAGCGGGAGGATTTTCACCCCGGGTGCCACGCCCTCGTAGACGACCGAGCTGTTGGTGAACTGCGCGCCGGCGATGATGCTCGCCATCGCGGTCCCGTGCCCATTATCATCGTACGCGAGGTTTGGCCCTGGGTCGGTAGCCGTTCCGGTCGTCGCGGCGTTGTAAAAGTCCAAGCCGCGATTGAGGAGTTTGCCGGCCAGGTTCGTCGGCAAGGGCGACGACGTGCCAACCCCCGTGTCGATCACGACGACGACGTTCTCCTTTCCGTTGACGCCCCGCCCGTCGATTGACGGGAACCGCGTGCGCAGCTCCGTGAGGTCGATCGCTTCCAGCCCGGTCGAATACATCATCAAACGAGGTTCCAGCGGCCCCATCGGGACCGCACCGTTCGCCACGCGCGCGCACGCCCACCGCCCACTTCGCCCGCTGTTCTTCATAACAGACCTCTCGTTCGGAGACCGCAGAAGGGTTCGCCCTTCCCCAAGGAGTGAAACTGCCGAGGTCGATGTTAAGTTGATGTGCGGGTCACGTCAACATAAATACCTGTAATATTCCCCTAACATGCAATGCCGTCAGCCGGCGAAGGGCGACACGCGGGGGCGGGGTGGGCGCGACGAGAAGGCGGCCGCCGCCCGCGTGGGTTGCTAACAGCTGCGCACGGGGGCTCCGTACGGCGGACGGTGCGCATGACAACGCGGCAGAGGTGACCCGGATGGCCGGGGGTTGAGAAGCGGGCGTCGCCAAATCGCCTGTGTCGCAGTCAGCGTCGGCTTTCGTTACCGTAAGGGACTCAAGGAGAACCCTCATCATGCGCTTGAAGATCGACCGTCGTGCGACCCTGGTCGCGCTGCTCTGCCTCGCCCTGAAGTTCGGCGCGTTCGCGGCCGACACGAAGACCGTTGCGCCGCCCGCGGTGCAGGTGGTCGCCAAGCCGGCGAAGGTGTCGGGCGTGTACGAGGTGGGGGAGAAGGCGTCGTGGGAGATCTCGCTCAAGGGCGAGCAGGCGGCCGAGGTGAAAGAGCTTTCGTACACGATCCGCAAGGGCGGGCTAACGGTGGCGGGGCAGGGAAAACTCGACCTGTCGAGCGGCAAGGCGACGCTCGAGGCGGCGTTGGACGAGCCGAACACGGTGCTGGTGGAGATCAAGGCGAAGGCCGGCAACGTCGAGGTGAAACAGTTGGTCGGGGCGGTCGCTGCGCCGCGTAAGATTGGCGTCTCCGAAGCCCGGCCGGCGGATTTCGATGCGTTCTGGGAGGGCAAGATCGCCGAGCTCGCGAAGGTGCCGGTGAACGCGAAAGTGGAGCCGGGCGATTCGGGCAAGGCCGACGTCGAGTACGCGAAGGTGACGCTGGACAACGTGAACGGGACGCACGTTTACGGGCAGCTCGCCAAGCCGAAGAAGGCCGGGAAGTATCCGGCGCTGCTGCTCGTGCAGTACGCGGGGGTGTACGGGCTGAAGAAGGAATCGGTCGTGAAGCGCGGGGCGGAGGGGTGGCTGACGCTCAACATCATGGCCCACGACCTGCCGCTCGATCAGCCCGACGAGTTCTACAAGAAGCAGAGCGCCGGGCCGCTGAAGGATTACATGGCGATCGGCGCGGGCGACCGCAATACGAGCTACTTTTTACGGATGTACCTGGGGTGCTACCGGGCGGCGGAGTACCTCGCATCGCGCGACGACTGGGACGGCAAGACGCTCGTGGTTTTTGGCACTAGCCAGGGGGGCCAGCAGGCGATCGTGACGGCGGGCATCCACCCGAAGATCACGGCGATGCTGGCCAACGTGCCGGCCGGGTGCGACGTGACTGCCGCCAAGGTCGGGCGGGCGTACGGGTTCCCGTACTTCGCCAACTACGCGAAATGGAAGAACGACCCGAAGATCCTCGAGGAAGGGCGGTACTTCGACGCGATGAACTTCGCGCCGCGGGTGACGTGCCCGGCGATGGTGTCGATGGGGCTGATCGACGAGACGTGCCCGCCGGCCGGCGTGCTGGCGACGTGCAACCAGATCAAGGGGAAGGTCGAGACGGTCATCCTGCCGCTGTCGGACCACAAGGGGACGGGGGGCACGCAGGCGGCGTTCTGGAAGCGGTCGGAGGAATGGTTGCGCGACTTACGTTTGGCGCGCCCGCTTTAGCGGGCGGGTCGCGCTGCGTCGCAAACCGAAGTCGTCAATCGTCAATCGAAAACAGTGGACCCCGGGACGCGCGGACGAGCTCCGGGTTCCTTTGTCTTCGGGGTGGGCTGGTCGATCGCAGGACTCGCTGCGCGACCCGCCCGCTGAAGCGGGCTCGCCGTGGGCGGGACGCCCGAGATCTCCGGGGCTTTCTCACCGGCCAGGTCGATCTTGACGGTCAGCGTTTGCTTCCCGTCTTTGCTCGTCCAAGTGACTTCCTCCCACGTGGGCCACTTCTTGGCCGGGTCGGCGTGGGTGGGGTTGGCGGGGAATTCTTCCTTGAGCGTGCGCGTGCCCTCGGCGAGCAGGAGGTCGTGCTGTTTGATGAGGGCGAAGGTCTCCTTGATGGCCTTCTCGTTCTCGGGGGTGATGGCCCAGTAGTCGAAGCCGCCGCGGATGCGCTGGGGGAAGAGCCAAACGCCCCTGGCACCGTGGGCGAGGGCGTGCCAGATCTGGGTGGTGGTCTCGGCGGGCGTGGGGCCGCGGCCGATGCCGCCGTTGGCGTCGCCGTCGAGGACCTGGTCGGAGCACTCGATGTAGGCGAACTGGGGCTTGCCTTCGCTCCAGCGGGTCAGCTTGTCCATCGTCCAGCCGATGAAGTTGATGAAGTACCGGTCGGCGTGGTTGTTGCGGACGTACCAGTCGAAGCTGACCCAGTCGGACGCGGCGATGTAGGGCTTGTGGCCGGCGCCGTCAACGTACCACGGGTTGGAGACGTGCTGACCGGCGAAGTTGACGATGACCGGAATCTTGGGGGCGCGCTTCTTCCAGTCGGCGTAGAGTTCTTCGAGGATCTCGGGCTTTGTCCACCCCTTGAACCGGCCTTCGGCGACGCGGAGCGGGTTGTCCTGGCCGTTGTGCCAGCGGTTGAGGTCCGGCTCGTCGTCCTGGGCGATCGCGATGAGCTGCGGGTCCGTCAGGTTCGGCTTGGGGTGCTTGTCCGAGAAGAAGACGGTGCCCTGGACGATGTAGAAGAGTTCCTTCCTGCGGGCCTCGTTCAACCAGGCTTCGAGGGTGATGTTTTTCTGGGGGCCGGGGTCGAAGCGAATGAGCGTGTTGGCGCCGATGGCCTTAACCTTGTCGAACGTGGCGGGGGACTGGGCATCGACGCCGAGGAGGATGCGGGGCTGGTTCTTCGGAAGGTCGAGGGGCTTGTTCTGCGGTTGCACCGGTTGGGCCAGGGCGGGGAGGGTCGTCAGCAGAAGGCTCAGGGCGAACGCGCGGGTCATGAAGGTCCTGGTTTGGGGAAAGGGAGATGATGCGCCCGAAGCGCGGGGGCGTCTAGGTACAGAGTAGGCGCGGCGGGGCGTTCGTTACAGGCCGGGTGGCGGCTTGGATGGTGCTTGCGGGCGCGCGCGAAACGACCCGCGCGAGGGTTGAAGGCCTCGGGCGGGTCGGTTTCGGTGCCGGGGGTAGTCCGGTCGGGCGGCGTGCGCGGTCACCTGCCAAGCCGCGCCGGGGGCACGGGGGCGTCAGTTGGTCGGTGGAGTCGACCAGGGGTGGTCGCGGCGTCGCGGGGGACGTCGTCCGGCGCGAATTGTCGTGCGATCGGCGATCACACGGAGTGCGGTTGGTTGACCACACGGGCCGTTACGGCGAATCAGTCGTTGCTCACGCGGTCGGAGCCGGCGACCTTGACGATCTTGTTGTACAGGCCCAGGATCAAGAAGGTGGGTGCCCATTGGCCGACGAACAGCGCATCGTGCGGGCGGCCCATCATCTTGAGCGTGAGCGACCCGAGGATCGATCCGCCGGCGAGCCAGAGGAACGTGTCGGACGGGAGCCGGGCCGTAAATTCTTCGATCGGCTTGGCGAGCCCACCCTCGGAGTGGCGGTAAGCCTCGGGGGCGTCGTGTTGCATCAAACGGGACATGAGAGGACTCCTTTCAAAGGGGTCTCGGAACGAATTCAGTAACGTTCCCGACAAACTGACCGGCGTTGCCGGGGTATCTGGAGAGGGTGCAATGGGAGTGCCAGCGGGTATGGTAGAGGTCGGCTGGCAATCTCGAATTGCGAGTCTCGAATCGCGGATTTGACGGAAAGCGAGCGGCTTATGCGGATGAGAAATCTTCTGGCGACGCTGATGGTCGGAATGACGGTGGCGGGTGTCGCGCACGCCGAGGGCCGACGGTTACTCGTGGCGGATGAGTCGAAGAAG
>DASPKW010000243.1:0-4540 GCA_035627895.1 Tepidisphaeraceae bacterium
GGGGTTGGCCCAGTAGTTGGCGTAGGCCCGCTCGTACGCCGGCCGCCGCGCCGTGGCGATCAGGGCCTCTTCCAGCTTTTCCTTCGTCGGATACGTCCGCGCGAGGTCGCGCGCGACGTACTCGGTGATCACCATCGTCCGGTCCGGAATGCGCGGCCCGCTCCCCGTCGCGAACTGCCCCTTCTCCACCGCGTCCCACGCCATCACCTCCATGATCCGCCGCCCGTCGTGCGACGCCGGCGTGAGGTTGTTGCCCCACATGAGCGCCGACGCCGCCGTCAGCGTGCTCTGATTGAGCTTGAACCCCTTCTGCACGTGGTACGGCTTCCAACCGATCTTCAGGCACGCCGCCTCGTCCTCCGCCAAACTCCACGGCATGAGGTACCCGAAGCTCCCCATGCGGTCCTGTTTGATGTAGTAGCCGCCGAGATTCATCATCGCCAAATTGATGAACCGCCCGAGCGCGGCGTTGCGCGGCTCGTTGATCTGCCCCTGCTGCGCGTCGATGCCGATC
The DNA here is from genome assembly GCA_035627895.1 of Tepidisphaeraceae bacterium. Lineage (GTDB taxonomy): Bacteria > Planctomycetota > Phycisphaerae > Tepidisphaerales > Tepidisphaeraceae > DASPKW01. The sequence goes on from DASPKW010000243.1 coordinate 515, forward strand.
TGCCGCGCGAGCGGGCCGCTGACCCAGCAGAACGGCGTCCACGCGTGGGTGCTGGCGAGCGTCCGGCGGTAATCGCCGTCCGCCAGCGCCTTCGTATACGCGATCAGCACCGGCATGAACTCCGGCGGGCACCCCGCCATCACGCCGTTGACCGCCACGTGCCACACCAGCGTCTCGCGGTACGCGATCGGCAGCACGCCGACGGTCGCGTCCCACGGCTGGTCGGTGTACTTCAAAAACTCCTCCACCCGCTCCGCCGTGGGTGGGATGATCGGCAAACCGTCGGACCACCGCTGTTCGATAAAGTACCGGTTCACCCCCTCGATCGTGCCGGCGAACACGCGATCCTTCGGGCCGCCGACGCCCGCCTTGCGACGTTCGGCGATTTCCGCGTCGGTGACGGGTTTCGTCAGGCCCGCCACGATCTGCGGCCAGACGACGTCGCGCGTGTTGCGCGCAAGCTCCTCCGGCGTGTGGGCCGAGAACGCGCCGGGGTACGTGGCCGCGCGCGGCGCGGGCACGCCGTGGGTGACGGCCGTCGAGTAGACCTGGTTCACGAACGTCGGCGCGGCGACGGTGACGGCCGGGATGCCGAGGTACTCGGCCGTGATGCTCGACCCCGTTTCCTTCGGCGTGCAAAGCCCGCACCCGCCGTTGCCGGAGATCACCGCCTGCACGCCCATGGCTTTGAGCTTTTTCTCGAACTCGTCCTTCGACTCGCGCCGCACGCCGGGGCCGGGGAACGGGCCGGCCGAGCCGATCTCGTTCAGCAGGATCACCTTCGCCGTCGGGTGCTTCGCCAAAATCAGCCGCTTGATCTCGGGGTGCGTGATGGCCGCCATGAAGCTTCCGCCCACGACCGCGATCGTCTTCCCGTCCAGCGTGTCCAGCCGGGACGCCTGCTTGATCATCTGCACGGTCTGCTTCCCGACCGGCGACATCACGGCGTACTTCCCCGCCGGCACCGCCGCGCCCGGCAGCAGGCATTCGTCGTCGCACTCGTAGTCGAACACGCCTCCCAGTTCGCTCCGGGTCCCCCCCTTCGCCGCCTTCGTCGCGGGTACCGCGCCGGCCGGACGAACGTCGTCGCCGCCCGCTCCCACCTTCGCCTTCTCGGCACTGATCGCGAACTGCACGCCGAGTGCTCCGAGCAGTAACAGCAAAATGGGTAGCACTTTGTTGGACATGTTCACCGTCGTCTTTCTGCCGCCCCAACGCACGGCCGACGGAATAATTGCGACGCTCGCGCAGGAGCAGTCCGAAGGGGAAGTGACCGTTGGGTTGGGTGTTAACGCGGCCGACCGTCACGCACGCCCGGCGGCGCGACGCGATCGGGGCTTGGCACCGGAAGCAAGGCCCCCTCCTACTCCGCCTTCCCCGCAAGGTGGATCGCCCCCGTCGGCTGGAACGTCCCCACCGACGGCTCATCTGTCACCCGCGCCGCCGCCACCGGGCCCACGTCCGCCGGCAGCGTCGTCACCAGGTACGCCTCCCCCCGCTCGTCCGGCCGGAACGTCGACGCGGGCACGATCCGCCCGTACGGCGTGACGAACCAGAGCTCGTAGGCCTCCTTCGGACCCAGCGGCTGAAGGTTGAACGCCCGGAAGTGCCACGCGCCGCGCTTCGGGTCGAACCACGCCCGGGCGAACGCCCGCGGCTGGCCCGCCTGCCCCTCGAGCACGATGAACTTCCGCGCCCCCAGCGCGTGACTCACGTCGTCGTCCGCCCGCTTCATCCGCGCCGCCAGCGTCGCGTTTTCCGAGTGCAGGACCTTGATATGGTCCTCCCGCCCGCCGATCAACCGGGCGAACTCGGTCCGCTGGGTCTTCATCGAATCGACCATGTGCCACGCCGTCACGACGAACGTCAGACACGCCGCGACCGCGGGCGGGAGCACGTAACGAACCCACGCCGGCATCCGCAGCGTCCGCGGCTTGGGAGCGGGGGCGCCCTTGTGCGATACCACCGGCCGATCCGCCTCCGCCTCGATGCGCACGAGCAGCGCCGTCCTGGCCTCGGGCCGCGGCGTGACCGGATCCAGCGAAAACGGCAGGTGCGCGAGCGTGGCGTCGGCCTCCGCCAAGTACGCGGCGCACCGGGCGCACCCCGTGGCAAGATGGGCGTGGAGCGCGGTCGCGTCCGGCGGATCGAGCGCGTCGACCAGCAAGAGCGGCATCAGATCTCGTCGCTGCTCACAATTCATGTCACGACCACACGTTAAGATCGACCGGCGGTCACTTGGCGGCAATCACCCGTCGCTTCTGGGCCTGACCTCCTCATCCGGATTACGGACGAAGTCCCTCAACTGGATGAGCCCCCGGCGCAGATAGGTTTTCACCGTCCCCACCGGCTTGCTCAGCTTGGCCGCGATCTCGGTATGACTCAGCCCGTCGAAATAGGCGCATTCGAGCACCTCACGGTACTTCGGGTCGAGTTGCTCTAACGCGTGTACGACGATGGCCTTACGCTCGTCGGCAATGGCCGACTGCACGGGGTCCGGCGCGGGGTGAGGCTGACTCTGAGCTTCCGTATTGTCGTGGATCGGCCCGGCCGGTCTGGCCGCCCGCGACCGCAGCCGATCCAGCGACCGGCTCCGCGCCAAGGTGAGCAGGTAAGCCGCCGGCGTCCCCCGCCCGGCATTGAAACGGTCCGCCTTGGCCCACAATTCCTGAAACACGTCCACCATCACGTCTTCCGCCAGCCCCGGATCCTTCAAGATCCGCAGGCACAGCGCGAGCACCACGGGCGAATGACGGTCGTAAAGGGCCCCCAGGGCGGCCGACTCCCGCCGCACGATCCGCTCGAGCAGCGCGAAATCATCCTCCCCCACCACAGTGATGGGGGCGACGTCGCCCGAGCTTCCCGGCGCGCGGGCCGGGGGCGATTGGGGAGGGTTCGAAGAGTGCATGGGCGCAGGAAGGCCCCGGTGTGACCCCCCCGGTGTGATTGCCGCCGAACACAATTGTAGCAAGGGGCGGGGAAAGGGGAAGCAGACGCGAAAAACGTTGGCGGCCGATCCGGGCGCGCCTTAAACTTAGAACGAGTGATGAGCACCCTCGAGATCACATTGCCGGATGACCTGAAGCGCCGGGCCGAAGAACAGGCCGCCGCGGGTCGCTACGCGACGGTCAGTGAGTACGTCGCCGCGCTGATCGCGAGCGACCCCTTGGGCGGCGCGCTCGAAGCACATCTGGTTTCCCGCGTGAAATCGGGTCCACCGACGCCGATGACGGATTCGGATTTCGGCACGATCCGGTCGCGGTTGGAGGGGGCGATAGCAGGTCGTACGGGATCCGCGATTCCCACCTCGTAACCGCAGCTATCCGGGGCGGCGGGTCAGGCGGAGTCCGTGTGTTCTAGCCAGGCTTGTTCGGGGGTTGTCCTCCAGTGGGGGAACGACCGGCATAGCTTCCCAACTTTGTGAGCGTTCTCTAAGGACGCGCTCGTTCGCCGCAGAAACTTCTTGCGAAACGAAAACGGGGCGATACCTTATCGGCGGCCTACGGAGGGTGCGGGGACGTTCTCCCCTGGGTGGGGGTGCCGGGCCGCGGACGGTGAGAGGTGAATGCCCAAATTTAAGCGTTTGAGCCCGCGCGCGGTCGTATTCTGCGTGGCCGGGACGGCAGCGGCCGTCGCGGGCGCGAGCGCCGACGCCGCGCCCCAGGTCACCGGGGCCCTGACCTCCATCGGCGTCGTGGGCGACGCCAACCGCGACGGCGTCGCCGACGCCCTCGACCTCTCGATCGTCCAGACCAACCTGAACACCGCCGGCACCTGGGCCAAGGGGGATTTCGACGGCAACGGCTTCGTCGACTCGGCCGACCTGACCCTCCTCAACGACGCGTACGGCCGGGTGCGGCCCGCGGCGTACTTCGGCAAGGTCGCCGACAGCAATACGACGGTCCCCGGCTCGGCCAACAAGTTCACCGGCGCGATCAACACGCCCGTCATCGACCAGACCGGAACCGTCGCGTTCGTCGGCTCCGGGCCGGGCTCGATCGGCGTGTACCGCTACCAGAACGGCGC
>DASPKW010000244.1:0-8896 GCA_035627895.1 Tepidisphaeraceae bacterium
CCGCGCCACCCCCCTCGTAATCGCCCTATTGCTGGCCACCGGCTGCACACCCAATCGCTCCCCGCGGGGCGATTCGCGCGAGCGCCTGATGACCCGCTGGGACGACTCCAACTGGGCCCAGGTGCTCCAGGCCGTCGTCACGCCCGACGGTCACGTGCGCTACAAGCCCCTGGCCGCCAACGAGCGCGGCGTCCGCCAGAAGCTGGATCGTTATCGGACCAGCATCGCCCGCATCTCGCCGGAGAACCGTCCGGACCTGTTCCCCTACGAAACCGACCGCCTCGCCTACTACATCAACGCTCACAATGGCCTGGCCCTGTCCGAAGCGCTGCGGATCTACGAGGACGAAGTTGCCGGCGGCGGCCCGCGCGTCGAGGCCCGCGAGGCGCTCCGCCTGTTCGAGATGACCGCCGAGCCCCAGTTCGACGTCGGCGGCGCCAAGACGACGCTCGAAGCGCTCGCCAACGACCACATCCGCCCCCGCGGCGACCCCCGCGCGCTCCTGGCGCTCAGCTCGATGTCCCGCGGCAGCCCGCCGTTGCGCGCCGAGCCATACAGAGGCCCGGACCTCGACCGCCAACTCGCCGAACAGGCCAGCCGCTTCCTGTCCGACCCGCGCGGCGCGAAACCAGGCGAGGACGGCACGGTGGCGCTGTCCGAGTTGATCACCCATTTCCTGTCGATCGACCTCGCGGACGCTTACGAGCGCCGCACCGGTGTGCGTTCGGAAAACCCGCTCGACTGGGTTGCGCCGTACGCGCCAGAATCGTCACCGGTGCGAATCGCTCGCAAGTTCGTGACGATGCCGTTCGACTGGGCGCTCAACCGCGCGGATTGACCAAGTCGAGCACCCGCAATAAGCCGGGGCACAGCTCGCGGGCTTCGCCCGAAGCGCCGCCCCGGATCCGTCGCGCCCCACACGATTTTCGTTTCCGCGCGTCCGATCACCCGTTAGACTTTTCCCCCATGACCCACCGCAAATCTCTGCGCACGCTCGGGTGCGCCGCGCTCGCGCTCGTCGGTATCGTCACCGCGTGCACGTTCGCCGAGGCACCCAAGGCTGACACCGCCGCCCCACCCGCCGAGCACGCGATCGCGCTCGCCAAGCGGTCGCGCGTCGAGGGCAAGGTGGTCGAGCTCCCCGCCCAGTGGGACGCGCGCGAGACGGCCGTCGTCATCTGCGACATGTGGGACGACCACTGGTGCAAGTCCGCCGCCCGGCGGTGCGCGGAGATCGCGCCCGGCGTCGACGCGCTCGCCAAGGCCGTGCGGGCGAAGGGCGGCCTGATCGTCCACTGCCCCAGCGACACGATGAAGTTCTACGAGGGCACGCCGGCGCGCGAGCTCGCCAAAAACGCCCCCAAGGCCACCCCGCCCACGCCCCTGAAAGGCTGGCGCTACCTCGAGCCCGCCCGCGAGGGCCAGCTCCCGATCGACGACAAGGACGGCGGGTGCGACGACGAGCCCACCTGCCCCAAGCCCCAGAACAAGCAGTGGCCCTGGACCCGCCAGATCAAGACCATCGAAGTCGCGCCCGGCGACGCCGTCACCCAGGACGGCGGCGAGGTCTACAACCTCTTCGCCCAGCGCAAGGTCAAGCACGTGATCGTGTGCGGCGTGCACCTGAACATGTGCGTCCTAGGCCGCACGTTCGCGATCCGCCAGCTGACGGATTGGAAGTTCGACGTCGTCCTCGCCCGCGACCTGACCGACGCCCTCTACAACCCGCGCAAGGCCCCCTACGTCAGCCACGAAAAGGGCACCGAGCTGATGGTCGAACACGTCGAGAAGAACTGGTGCCCGACGATCGCCAGTGAGCAGGTCGTCGGCAGCAGCAAAAAGAACTGATTCGCCTCTACCCCTCCCCCGCGCGCACGCCGCGCCTCATATAGCCCCGGGCTTGCCCGGGGAAACCGCCTCGCTTTCTGACCGTCCTCGTCGCCCCACCGCGCCCGTATCGCGGGCGTCCCGCCCGCGCGTCACCGACCCCCGCACGCCACCGGAGCCCACCTCCATGCGCGTCCTCACTTTCGTCCTGCTCCTCCCCACCCTCGCCCGCGCCGCCGACACCGTGCCCGACACCGCCCCCCTCACCACCCCCGCCGCCGACATCCCCGCCGCGATGCTCGCCGGCATCGACCGGTTTCTCGACAAGCAGACCGCCCTCGCCCCCGCGCAGGCCGAGAAGCTGTTCGCTGGCCGTACGCCCGAGCAGCGCCGCGAGCGCCTGGCGTACCTGTTGGGCATGCGGGAGAAGCGGCCGGGAAAGGTGGAGATGGAACTGGTCGCGACGACCGACCGGCCGGCATTGGTCGCCAAGACGCCCCAATACGACGTCTTCGCCGTCCGCTGGCGCGCGTTCGCCGACGTCTACGGCGAGGGCCTGCTCATCCAGCCCCGCCACTTCGCCCGACCCATCTCCGTGATCGCAATCCCCGACGCCGACCACACGCCGGAAATGATCGCCGGCCTCGTCGAGGGCGTCGACCCGAAGAGCCAGTACGCGCGCAACCTCGCCGCCCACGGCCGCTATCGCATCCTTATCCCCGCGCTGCTCGACCGAAAACCCGCCAAGCGCCCGGCGCCCGGCCGGAAGGACGGCCCCGAGTTCTCCGACCGCGAACTCGTCTTCCGCACGGCCTTCAACCTCGGCCGCCACCCGATCGGCTACGACCTGACCAAGATCCTCGCCGGCCTCGACTGGCTCGACGCCCAACCGCACGCCCAGAGCACCGCGGTGATCGGCTGGGGCGAGGGCGGGATGCTCGCGCTGTACGCCGGCGCGCTGGACGAGCGGATCGCGGTCACGTGCGTGGGCGGCTACTTCGGCCGGCGGGACGGCCTCTGGGCCGAGCCCATCGAGCGCACCGTCTGGAACCGGTTGACCGAGTTCGGCGACGCCCAACTGGCCGCGATGGGCCTGAGCAACCGTTCGCTAGTCATCGAAACGTCGGCCGGCCCGTCCGTCCAACTCGCCGGGAAGGGCGGGGCTCCAGGTCGGCTGGGGCCGCCATCGCCGGCGGACGTGCTCCGGGCGTTTGCGAACGAGTCGCGAGGTCCCACGGTCGTGTCCGACGGCGACCCGGCGGTCGCGATGAATGACCAACGCACGCTGGAAATGGTGCGCGCGATCTACGCCGGGGGCGGGAGTGCCCCGGCGGCCGATCCGGTCGAACTCCTGGCCAAATCCTTCGACCCCGCCCCCCGCCAATCCCGCCAACTCGCCCAACTCGTCGCTCACACCCAATCCCTCATCCCCGCCTCTCAGCAAACGCGCTCAGATTTCTTCAAACCGCTCGCCAAGATCTCCGACTCCGCGAAATACGAGGCCGCCCTCCAGCCCTTCCGCGACAAACTCCACACCGACGTCCTCGGCAAGTTCGACCTCACCCTCTCGCCCGCGAGCCCGCGCACCCGGAAGCTTTACGACACCGAAAAGTTCACAGGCTACGAAGTCCAGCTCGACGTCTTCGCCCCCGACGTGTTCGCCTACGGCGTCCTCCTCCTGCCCAAGGACCTCAAGCCCAACGAACGCCGCCCCGTCGTCGTCTGCCAGCACGGCCTCGAGGGCACGCCCCAGCAGACCATCACCGGCGACCACCGCGCCTACCACGACTTCGCCGCCAAACTCGCCGACCGCGGCTTCATCGTCTTCGCCCCCCAGAACTCCTACGTCCTCGGCGAGCGCTTCCGCCAGCTCTCCCGCAAGGCTTGGCCGATCGGCAAGACCCTCTGGTCCTGGATCATCCCCCAGCACCAGCAGATCCTGAACTTCCTCAAGGGTCTGCCGAACGTCGACGCGAAGCGCATCGCCTTTTACGGCCTCTCCTACGGCGGGAAAACCGCGCTGCGCGTCCCGGCCGTCCTCACCGACTACTGCCTCTCGATCTGCTCGGGCGACTTCAACGAGTGGGTTGCCAAGATCAGTTCGACCGCCTGGCCGTTCAGTTACGTCTTTACGCACGAGTACGAGATCTACGAGTGGGACCTGGCCAGCACGTTCAACCACGCCGAGATGGCCGCCCTGATCGCCCCGCGCCCGTTCATGGTCGAACGGGGGCACTACGACGGGGTATCTAGTGACGAGCTGGTCGCGTACGAGTTCGCCAAGGTGCGGCGGCTGTACCAGGGCCAGCTCAAGATCCCCGACCGCTGCGCCATCGAATGGTTCGACGGCCCGCACACGATCAACGGCAAGGGAACCTTCGAGTTCCTCCACCGACACCTGCAATGGGAGCAAAAGAAATGACCGACCGCGCCTCCGCTATTCCAGTGGGGCAGACATTCTTGTCTGCCTTTTCGCGCCCGTCCATCCGCGCACTCGCGCTGAGCACGATCCTCGCCCTCGGCACCCCGGCCTTCGCCGCCGACGCCCCCGCCGCCAAGCCCGATGCCCCCGCCCTCGCCCCCGGCCCCAACGTCGGCACCGCCAAGCCCCTCGGCGACAAGCCCGCCGACGTCCCCCTCCAGCCCGTCTTCAACGGCAAAGACCTCACCGGCTGGACCCCCAAGGACGCCACCCTCTGGTCCGTCAAGGACGGCGTCCTCGTCGGCGAGAGCACCGACCCCAAGACCAAGGGCGACACCATGCGCCTGGCCGCCCCCACCCCCGCCAACTTCGCCTTCGAGGCCGACGTCCGCTACCCCGACAACATCGACTCCGGCGTCATGTGGGGCAAGCCCGAGACCCAGGTCCAGTTCGGCGTCTCCCGCTCCCTCAAGACCGACATGTCCGCCTGCCTCTACTACGGCGGAAAATACCCCGAGCCCGCCCGCGCCAAGGTCGCCGGAATCCTCAAGCTCGGCGAGTGGAACCACTGGCGCATCGAGCACAAGGACGGCAACGTCAAGGTCTGGCTCAACGGCCAACACGTCCTCAACTGGGACGCCCCCAAGCCCAGCGACCCCGCCCCCATCGGCATCCAGATCCACGGCGGCGTCGTCATGAAGGTCGAGTTCAAGAACGTGAAGCTCGGCGAACTCAAGTAACCCGCGTCCCCCGTAGGGTGGGCACTGCCCACCATTCGCGCAAAGCCCCCTCAACTACCACCGCCCCATCACCTCTCCCAGCCGCGCCAACGGCGACCACTTACTCAGGTGCGCCAACGCGGTGGGGAGAGGGCGAGGGTGAGGGGCGAGCGCCGAGAGGCGCTGATCGCGAACTCCACCGCTCGTCATTCGCCCCTCACCCCCGCCCTCTCCCAGACGCGACCGCGCCGTTTCGCGACCGAGCGCCGCCAGCGCGTCCGGGAGAGGGAGTCACGGAGATCCGCCATGCGCCGTCTCCTCCTCCTCGCCCTCCTTCCTATCACGGCCCTCGCCGACGCCCCCCCGATCAACGACGCCGCCAAATCCGCCAAGGGCCTCGACTCCGCCCTGAACGCCCTCCGCGCCCCCACGCGCAACACCGCCCCCCTCGCGCCCGCCGAAGCGCTCAAACAGTTCAAACCCAAGCCCGGCTACGCGGTCGACCTGATCGCCGCCGAGCCAATCGTCCGCCAACCCCTCAACATTCAGTTCGACGCCCGCGGCCGCATGTGGGTCGTCAACTACGCCCAGTACCCCTTCCCCGCCGGCCTCAAGGTCGTCGAGTACGACCGCTACATCCGCGCCAAGTTCGACAAGACCCCGCTCCCCCCGCCCGCCGGCGACAAGGGCGCCGACTTCATCACGATCCACGAAGACACCGACAACGACGGCACGTTCGACAAGGTCAAGACCGTCGTCGACGGCCTGAACATCGCCACCAGCGTCCTGCCCGACCACGACGGCTTCTGGGTCACCAACCCGCCCTACCTCCTCTACTACCCCGACGCCAACCACGACGACGCCCCCGACGGCCCGCCCGTCGTCCACCTCTCCGGCTTCGGCCTCGAAGACACCCACGCCGTCGCCAACTCCCTCGCCCACGGCCCCGACGGCTGGATCTACGGCGCCCAAGGCTCCACGTGCACCGCCAAAGTCAAAGTCCACCTCGCTCCGAAGGATGAAAAGGGGGGACTCGCAACTAACTCGCAACTCGCAACTACGACGGACTTCCTCGGCCAACTCATCTGGCGCTACCACCCCACCCGCCACACCTTCGAAATCTTCGCCGAGGGCGGCGGCAACACGTTCGGCGTCGAGTTCGACGACGCCGGCCGCCTCTTCTCCGGCACCAACTGGTCCAACCACCGCGGCCTCCACTTCGTCCAGGGCGGCTACTACCTCAAGGGCTGGGGCAAGCACGGCCCCCTCACCAACCCGTTCGCCTTCGGCTTCTTCGACCACATGCCCCACGCCGGCAACGCCCAGCGCCTCACCCACACCTTCAGCGTCTACGGGGGCGGCCTGATGCCCGAACTCGCCGGCAAGATCGTCAGCCCCAACTCCCTCCAGTCCCGCATCCAAATCACAACGCTCGACCGCGTCCGCTCATCATTCAAAACAACCGAAGAAGACCCCATCGTCACCACCCCCGACGGCTGGTTCCGCCCCGTCGACCTGAAGGTCGGCCCCGACGGCGCCATCTACGTCGCCGACCTCTACGAGAACCGCATCTCCCACGTCGACCCCCGCGACACGTGGGACCGTAGCAACGGTCGCATCTACCGCATTCGCCCGGACAAGTGGGACCCCAAGGCCCCCGCCCCCCCCGCGGCCCACGGGTTCACCACCGGAACCGACCCGACGCGCATCTCCACCAACGACCTGGTGACCTCGCTTTCGTCGCCCAGCCGTCTCGCCCGCACGTTCGCCCGGCGCGAGTTGGTGCGTCGCAACGACCCCGACGCTGCCCACTTCCCGCTCCTCCAGATCCTCGCCGACAAGGTGCCCGCCCTGCCCGTGACGCGACTCGAAGCCCTCTGGACGATCCACGGCCTGGGCAAGCTCGACGAGCCCGCCACGATGCTCGCGCTCCAGTCGAAGGACCCCGCCGTCGTCGCCTGGGCGATCCGCCTGATCGCCGACGCCCCCACCCCGCCAGCGGACGCCGTGCTCGAAGGGCTCGCCCGCATTGCCCGCAAGCACACCTCCCCCGACGTCCGCAGCCAGCTCGCCAGCAGCCTCAAACGCCTCCCCGCGACCCCCCGCACGCTCGCCGTCCTCCGCGAGATGCTCCTCCACACCGGCGACGAGACCGACCCGCACCTCCCGCTGCTACTCTGGTGGGCCGTCGAGGCCAAGCTCCGCGAGAATCCGTCCGCTGTCCTCGATCTGTTCGCCCAGCCCGACCTCTGGCCCGCCCCGATCGTCCGCTCGACGATCACCCAGCGCCTCGCCCGCCGGTTCGCCGCCACGAGCGTCGAGGCGGCCGCCCCCGTCCCCGCCACGCCCGGGTCGATGCCCGCGGTCGACGCCGCCACCGCGCGGGCGTCCCAGGAAGCGCTCCTCAGGCTTCTACGCCACGCCCCATCTCCCGCCGACCGCGCGCTCCTGTTCGCCGGCATCGCCGAGGGGTTCGAGGGCCGCGCGATCCGCCCGAACCTGCTCCTCCCCGACCTCGCCAAGGCCATCGCCCAATCCGGCAACCCCGACCTCGCCGCCCGCGCCGGCGACGAGTCCGCCCTCGCCCGCCTGCTCGAATCCCTCGCTACCGAAGCCAAAGACGCTAAGTCGCGGGATGCGCAAGCGAAGCAGATCGAACTATTGAGCCAGATCGCCCCCGACCGCGCCGCCCCCGCGCTCTTGAAAATCGCCACCACCGCCAAAGCGTTAAACCTCCGCCGCGCCGCGCTCTCCGGCCTCACGCGCTCCGCCGACCCCTCGATCCCCTCCACCCTCCTCTCCGCCTACGCCTCCTTCGCCAAAGACCCCCTCATCCGCCCCGCCGCCATCTCCACGCTGCTGGCCCGCAAGCCGTGGGCCCTCGACCTCCTCAAGGCGATCGACGCCAACACGATCCCCAAGTCCGACCTCACCCCAGACCACCTCGACCGCCTCCGCGCCTACGCCACCGACAAGGCCGTCGCCGCCGCCCTCCAGAAAACGCTCGGCCAACTCGCCCGCCCCACCTCCGAGCAAAAAGAACAGGAGATCGCCCGCATCCGCACGACCCTTACCGCCGCCGGCGCCACGCCCGGCGACGCAAAAGCCGGCCAGGCGCTCTTCGCCGCCCGCTGCGCCAACTGCCACAAGCTCTTCGGCCAGGGTGCCACCCTCGGCCCCGACCTCACCCCCTACGAGCGCCGCAACCTCGACTTCTGGCTCATCTCCGTCGTCGACCCCTCCGCCGCCATCCGCGAGGAGTACACCAACTTCCGCATCGACACGAAAGACGACCAGATCCTCACCGGCCTGATCGCCGCCCGCGGCCCCGACTCGGTCACCCTCACCGACGCCACCCAACAGAAGACCACGATCGCCCGTGCCGATATCGCGAGCGAGCAGGCCCTCAACCTCTCGATCATGCCCGAAGGCCTGTTGAGCGACCTGTCGCCGCAACAACTCCGCGACCTGTTCGCGTATTTGCAATCGGAGAAGGCGCCACCGAAGTGACGCGAGCGAGCGAGTGAACTCGCACGCACTCTAGACGCCGCCACCCGCCGCACTGCTCGCCACTCGCTTGCGGCGTCGCGGCGCCCGCTAATGGCCCCCCGAAGTCGCTCCGCGTCGTCGCGATCCCCTGGCCGCCAGGCGCGCTCGCTCACGCGCGATCACCCCGTGCACCCCCCCCCGCTATACTCCCCTCCATGTCCGTCCCCGCCCCGGCCCCCTCGCGCCGCACCGCCCCCCACCCCACCCTCTGGCGGGCCGCCCTCTACCGCGTCGTCTTCGAGCACGACACCCGCGCCGGCAAGGCCTTCGCCTTCTCGTCCGCCGGCGGCGGCGCCGGCAGATAGCCGTTGGCGCGAAGGCTCTCGCGGATCTGGACGATCCGGGGATCCTTCCGGCCCGGCTTGATCTGCTCGCCCGA
>DASPKW010000245.1:0-9274 GCA_035627895.1 Tepidisphaeraceae bacterium
CCCTCCTCAAGGTCAGCGACAACCGCCGCTACCTCGTCACCGCCAACAACAACTCCCCCTTCTTCTGGACCGGCGACACCGCCTGGCGCCTCTTCTACGACACCGGCAGCGCCGGCGCAGACCAGTACCTCGCCGACCGCGCCGCCAAGGGCTTCAACGTCGTCTACGCCACCGCCTTCAACCTCGGCTTCGATTCCCTCAGCGAGTACGGCCACGGCACGTTCGCCGGCGGTAACATCAACACGCCCAACGACGCATTCTTCACGTACGTCGACTACGTCGTCGCCAGGGCCGCCTCACTCGGCCTCTACGTCGCCCTCCTCCCCGCCTGGGGCGAGTCCGTCAGCTACGCCGACTCCCGCCTCTTCGACACCACCTCCGCCTTCAACTACACCAAGTGGCTCGCCACCCGCTACCAGAACCAGACCAACATCATCTGGGTCCTCGGCGGCGACGCCCCGGGCGACGACGGCACCGGCCAGGCCGCCGCCATCTGGCGCGCCATGGCCGCCGGCCTCCAGGCCGGCGACGCCGGCAAACACCTCGTCTCCTTCCACCCCATGGGCAACCCCGCCTCGTCCTCCACCTGGTTCCAGAGCGACACCTGGCTCGACTTCCACATGGTCGAGTCCGGCCACACCCCCAACTCGTCCCTCGCCCAGGACCTCGTCGCCGTCGACTACAACCGCGCCTCGCCCATCGTCCGCCCGATCATCGACTTCGAGAACAACTACGAAAACCTGTTCGCCAGCCTGAATTCGAACAACCCACCGATGACGGACTACGACGTCCGCAAGAAGAACTACTGGGCCGTCTTCGCCGGCGCGTTCGGGGCCACCTACGGCAACTGGGAGATCTACGAGTTCAACACCGAGCTCGACGCGCGCTTCCCCTACAAGCGCACCTGGCAGGAAGCCCTGAACTACCCCGGCGCCCACCAGATGAAACACCTCCGCCGGCTCATGGAGAGTCGGCCGGTCCTCTCGCGCATCCCCGACCAGTCCATCCTCACCACCTCCGCGCTAAGCGGCGCAGACCACATCCGCGCCACCCGCGCCAGCGACGGCGCCTACGCGATGATCTACTCCGCCAGTGGCCGCGGCTTCTCCGTCAACATGGCCAAAGTCGCCGGCCCCACCGTCGACGCCCACTGGTTCAACCCCCGCACCGGCCAGGCCACCTACATCGGTCGCTACAACAACACCGGCACCCGCGCCTTCACACCCCCCACCGCCAACACCGACTGGGTCCTCGTCCTCGACCAAACGACCCGCGCCTTCAAGACCCCGGGCGCGGTCTAGTCATCATCGCATCGGTGGGGCAGACATTCTTGACTGTCTCGGGCGGGCGAGCGGGGGCATTCTTGCCCCCCGAGCCCGCCCGTCATTCGACAGCACGTCAGGGCAGACAAGAATGGCTGCCCCACTGCCCCACTGCCCCTGCGACCCCCCTCACACTCCCCGCCCCCTCTTTCCGCGACTTTCACCCCCGAACGCCAATATCGCGCGCCCCGTCCCCCGCGCCCGCGCCCGCGTCCATTACAACTCCCGGGGAGACGGTCTGCGCGGACCGACGCCAACCCTACGGACCGCGCAACCCGCGCCCCGGCCGGAAAATTACCGCCGGCCGAAATCACGAACGCAAGATCGGCGTTCTTTGGGAGTGAGGGATTTGCCTACAATGTCGCCCATGTCTAAGTCCGACCGTCCGGGGTCTTCGACCATCGCCCGCGCCGCCTCGTTCGAGCCGCTCGAGACGCGCCAGTTCCTCTCGGCGTCCGCCGCGCTCTCGACCGCCCTCGATGCGCCCGCGTCAGACCCCGCCCTCCTCCACGGCCCCGCCAAGTCCGGCGCAACCCTCGCCGCGCGCCGCGCCGACCTCCTCGCCGCCGGCCTCATCACCCAGTCCGAGTACGACGCCTCGACGCCCGTCGCCCAGCCCGCCGACTCCGGTCACACCGCCCGCCCCATGGTCAGCGGCAAGACCCTCGCCCTCCGCCGCGCCGCCATGGGCACCTACCTCAACGTCGGCCCCGACGGCCGCTCCCTCCGCTACCAGAACGGCACCCCCTTCTTCTACCTGGCCGACACCGCCTGGCACCTCTTCGACAAGACCAACCAGAAGTCCGCCCGCGTCTACCTCGAGAACCGCGCCGCCAAGGGCTTCACCGTCATCCAGGCCGAGGTCAACGCCCGCTTCCGCGCCGGCAACGCCTTCGGCGAGTACGCCTTCATCGACAACGACCCCCTCCGGCCCAACGAGGACTACTTCCGCCACGTCGACTACGTCGTCAACTACGCCAACACCCTCGGCATGTGGGTCGCCTTCGTCCCCCTCGACTCGTCCTGGGCCAAGCAGGGCCTGTACACCCCCGCCGAGGCCTGGCAGTTCGGCCGCTTCCTCGGTGCCCGCTACGCCAATGCCCAGATCATCTGGACCCTCGGCGGCGACATCGCCGGCAACGACAACCCCTACGGCACCACCCTCTACAACGAGCTCGCCGCCGGCATCGCCCGCGGCGCCACCAACCGCGACCAGTCCAAGCTGACGATGCAGTACTTCCCCACCCAGAACCAGGCCTCCACCAACTGGTTCAACGCCCAGCCCTGGCTCGACCTCAACATCGTCGTCTCCGGCCACAGCCAGAACTCGCCGAACTACAACCTGATCACCGCCCAGTACGCCAACAGCCCCACCCGCCCCGTCATGGACGGCGAGTCCGTCTACGAAGACATCCCCTTCGGCCTCAACATCAACCAGCCCCGCGCCCAGGCCTGGGACGTCCGCAAGAGCAGCTACTGGTCCGTCTTCGCCGGCGCGCACGGCGTCACCTACGGCCACAACAACGTCTGGCAGTTCGCCCAGATCGTCACCGACCGCAACCTCGCCTCCGGCCGCTGGGACCTCTCCCTCGACAGCCTCGGCGCGTACTCGATGAACTACCTCAAGCGGCTGATCAACTCCCGCCAGGCCGGCGGCCGCGTCCCCGACCAGTCCGTCGTCACCAGCTCCACCCTCAGCGGCGCCGCCCGCATCGCCGCCACGCGCGGGGCCGACTCGTCCTACGCCCTGGTCTACACCCCGACCGGCGCCACCGTCACCGTCGACCTCACCAAGCTTTCGGGCGCACAGGTCGACGTCCGCTGGTACAACCCCGCCAACGGCAAGTCCGCCTACGTCGGCCGCTACGCCAAGTCCGGCACCCAGACCTTCACCCCCCCCACCACCGGCACCGGCAACGACTGGGTCCTCGTCGTCGACGACGTCAGCAAGAACTACGGGCGGCCGTGAAGAAATCCGAAGCTCGAAACTCGAAGAACGAATCAATGACGAACCGCAAATGACGAATCACGAAACGCGCCGACCGTCGCGCTCTCCGCGTTTCGCCATTCGACCTTCGTGCTTCGGATTTGATTCGTTCTTCGAGTTTCGTCCTTCGACATTTCCGTCGACGTTCCCCCCTCAGTGCTGCGCCAGCACCGCCCCCCGCTTCCCGTCCCGCGACACGAACGCGAACAACATCGTCGGAATGTTCAACACGAACTCCCGCCGAATCCCGAGCGACAGTTGCAACAACAACTGCCACTCCCCCGCCCGCGCCGGCCTGGGCCACTGATCCCCCTGAAAAAACGCCGGCGTCCCCCCGATCTTGTCCCCGTACACCGCGTCGAAGTACCCGTCGTCGTCCTCCTCACGCTTCCGCTCCGGCACGAACGCCGGATCCGTCCCGCGCTTCGTCACAATCTCGAACTCGGACGGACACCCGCGCTCGTCATAAAGCGTCGGCCCCTCCTCCAGCGCCTCCGTCTCGAACCCCGCGCGCGTCCCGCCCGGCTGAATCACCACGGCGTTCTCCCCCTTGTCCGCGAAACACGCGTCGGTCTCGAAATACTGCCCCGCGATCGGCCACTCGAACGCCGTCGCGAATAGATACGCCATCCGCGCCTTCATCTTCCCGAACACCGCCGGCTCCAGCGTCACCTGCCCGATGAACCGCATCGGCGTCTTCCACCGCTTGCTGATCGGCCACTCCGCATTCCCCACCCACACCGGCTGCCCCCCCAACTTCGACACGAGTTTCCGAATCGGCTTGCCCACCCGCTTCAACTTCACGATCGACAGCCGCGGCACACTCGCCCCCATCGCATCCGCCTTCCCCTCCCTCCCGCGCCGCTCCGCCTCTCTCGCCTTCTCGTCCTCGTACCCCAGTTTGATCCGCTCACCCGCCAACCGCTCCATCTCCGCCTTCGCCTCCGCCGGCGACCGCAGTTTCACCGTCCGAGACTTCCCCGCCGTTCCCGCCGCCCCGAACGTCACCGTCAGCCCCGCCACCTCCACCCGCGCCCGCCAGAACTTGTCGATCACGTGATTCGTAAACCGAAGACTCCGCGTCACCGCCATGACCTGCCTCCCCGAAAATGCCTGTTACTCGCTTGCACCACCCGCGACCCGCCACTCGCCACCTTTATACCATCCGCCTCGCAGTCCAATGCCGTACTTAGCGGTCGCACCGAAGGTGCACGTGACCGCCCGACAAACCCGACGGTCGAGTCACGAACCCACCGCGTCCGTTTCGTCATTCGTCATTCGAATTTGGACATTCGTCATTCGCCTCCGGTCATTCGTCATTCGAATTTCGTCATTCGTCATTCCCGCCTAATCAAGCCTCCCCCCCTCCCCGTCCGATAACCCTCCCATGGACGTCATCATCGTCGGCGCGGGCGGCCACGGCCGCGTCGTTCTCGACATCCTCCGCGCCGCGGGTGACCACAAGGTCATCGGCTTCCTCGACGCCGACGAGGGCCTCCACGGTACCACCGTCGCCGGCATCAAAGTCCTGGGCCACCTCAACGTCCTCCCCAAGCTCAAGGCCAAAGGCCTCAAGGGCGCGTTCGTCGGCATCGGCGACAACCGCGTCCGCCAGACCTACGCCGACAAACTCGCCGCCGCCGGCCTCGAACTCATCAACGCCGTCCACCCCTCCGCCGTCGTCTCCCCGGGTGCGACCGTCGGCCGAAACGTCATGATCGCCGCCGGCGCGATCGTCTGCACCGAGGCCACCCTCGCCGACTCCGTCATCGTCAACACCGCCGCCACCGTCGACCACGAGTGCCAGATCGGCCCCGCCGTCCACCTCGGTCCCGGCGTCCGACTCGCCGGCCGGGTCACCGTCCACGCCCGCGCTCTCGTCGGCATCGGCGCCTGCGTCCTCCCCTGCCTGACCGTCGGCGAAGAGGCCACCGTCGGCGGCGCCGCCCTCATCCGCCAGGACGTCCCCCCCCGCGCCACCGTCGTCGGCGTCCCCGCCCGCGTCATCGAAACGCGCGACCCCCGCACCAAGATATAGCGGCTGTGAGGGTTATCGCACCCACAGGTTCGATCCGTGTGAACAATCGATTTCTACCGTTGTTTATTAGTCCGGACGCGGTAGAATCACGACGCGGAGGTGTAAGCATGAGCACGGTCTACAATCCCGAGTCCGAAACCATCGAACAGATCGAGCGCCTCGAGCTCGAAGCGCGAGACTTACGCCGGAAACTCGAGCGGGCCAAGCACGAACAAGACCGCCGGGCCCTCAACAAGCTCCTCAGCGACGTCTGCGACGAGATCACGCACCTGCAGTCGCGCCTGCCGTAACTTTGTTCGCGATCAAGCCGAACGACAACGCCCGGGATCAACCGATCCCGGGCGTTCTCGCTTTGCGTAGTCGCGCCCATGTTTAGCCGCGACCCGAAGGGCAAGCGACAGCGCCGCCCGAAGGCGAGCGCGTAACTGCGGTCCGCAGACGACAAGGGTAAGTCTACTGCCCTACCCATGCCACGCAGATCAGCGCGAGCGGCGGCCCGCCGCCCGCACGGAACTCGGCGCATCACCCGCCGCGCACCACCCGTTCCACCTCCGCCAACCACGCCTCCACCCGTTTCGCCTCGACGCCGGCCACCTTCGCGACGAACGCCGCGCCCTTCTTCGCCGCGCGCTTCCACGTCGCCAGCCGATCCGCCAGCGCGATCCGCAGCACCGCGAGCACCGTCAACGTCAGGATCGCCTCCGACGGTGCGGCCTTCGGCAGATTCGCCCGCCCCACCACCTCGGTCACCACCTCAAACACCCGCGACGAATCGACCCCGGTCGCCCGCAACGTCTCGTCGAACACGCCCGCGAACGACCCGTCCGCCTGCTGGACTGACAGGATGTCGACCAGCGGATCGCCGCTCCCCGAGTCGTCGGCAATCTCGCAAGCCATCACGAAGTGACCCGCGTCCGCGGGCAGCGCCGACCGCCGCGAGTACTCCTCGCGCGGCGGCGGGGGCGGAACCGCCGCCGCACTGTCCGCCGCCCGGCCCGGCCCGGCCGGCGCGGCCTTGGCGCCACCCTTATCCGCCATCCGAGCCTCAAGACCGATCATCTTCCGCATCTTCTTGACGAATCCCTTGGTCAGCGGACGCCCCGCAGGCTGGGCCGGCGACGGCATCGCCATCGGCGCACATGCCGCCGGCGCCGCACACGCCATCATCGACCCGCCCATCGCGGTCTCCGCCACTACCCCGCCCCACCCCTCCGCCAGCGCGATCGGCACCCGCCGCAATTCCGGCCTACCCTCGTTCCGCTCCTCCAGGCTCCGGTGCTCGACCGCCACGAAACTCGTCTTCGCGCACTGCACCCCGTACTTCAGCGACAGCGCGATCATCCGCTTGGCCGCATCGGACCCACTGACCACGGCCGACGAATGCGCCGCCTGCGCATGTTCATCTTCGATCGCCCGGATCGCCGCCCGCGCCCAGAACCGCGGCAGCACGTCCTGCCCGTCCCGCGCCACCCCCACCCGCACGCTCCACTCCCGCGGCCCCGCCGGCGTCACGCACTTGAGCGTCACCGTCTCCGGCACGCGCCCCGCTAGCCGCGCGAACGCGCGCAACCCATCCCCATCAAACACCGGCGGGAGTTCGCGCGGTGCGACGTCTGCATCCGCATTCCCCCAGTCGATCTCCACGTCCGTCACCGGCGGGCTCGCCAGCCGCCCGAACGTCCGCAGCACCTTGTCCTCGATGCGCTCGCCCGGCGCGATGAACTCCGCCGCCCCGCCCGTCACCCGCGCTAGCCCGCTCACCAGAAACTGGCTGCACGCGCTCCCGATCCCGAACGTGAAGATCCGGTTCCGCGACCGCTTCCGCCGCGCCAGCGCAATGACCGCCGGCTCGTTGCTCACCTGCCCGTCCGTCAGCAACACGACGTTCCGCGCCGCGCTCTTGCCCGCCGGCCGCGTCGCGAAAATCGCCTCCAGCGGCGCGAGCAGCTCCGTCCCCCCCAGATCCGCCCCCTGGTTCACGAACGCCAGCGCCCGCCCCAGCGTCGCCTGCGAATACACCAGCGGCTCCGGGCTCAGCATCTCAAAGTTCGACCCGAACCGGCACACGTTGAACGCATCCCCCGCCGACATCGCCCGCAGACAGCACTCCAGCGCCGCCGACGCCTGCCGGATCGACTCCCCCTGCATCGACCCCGAACAATCCAGCACGAACACCGCCTCGGCCGACGGCGTCGTCTCCAGATCCGCCTCCTCAAACTCCGGCAAAAACGACAGCGCCACGAACGTCTCGCCCTGCGCGTTCGTTGCCGCCAGCGCAAACGGCTCCCGCTCCTTCGCCAGTTCCAAATTCAACACCAGATCCCGATTCATCTCCGCAACCCCACCCGCGAGCGTCACCAGCACCGCATGCCGCGAAGCCCCCTCTTCATGTTTCATGTCTTCATGTTTCACGACCACCGAATGCGTCGGCGACGTCACCCCCCTCAGCATCCTCCCCAAATCGACCTGAATCTCCGCCGTCAACCCGTACGGCACGCTCAGCACGTGCGGCGGATTCAGCGCCTCCCCGTCAATCATCGCGTCCACCGGGTCCGTGCCCGAATCCGTCACGTACCGCGGCGCGATCGTCGTCGGGAACGCCAGCCGGATCGACCGGTCCACCACTTCCAAATCCATCACGTACGTCAGCCGCAGCGTCACCGCCTGCCGCGGCTTCAGGTTGCCGACGCGCACCGAAAACACGTCAGGCCGATGCTGCTCCACCAAATACGCCCCGTGCCCCTCCGCAATGGCATCGTCGTACCGCTCGACCGCCTTGTCCGCCTCCTCCAGCGCCCCCGTAAACACCTTGTCGAAGAACACCACCTCGAACCCGCACACCGCCGCCCCGTCCGGCAACGGAAACGTGTACACCGCCTCGATCGCCTTCGCCTCCAGATTCACAAACGTCTGCTCGACCGTCGCCGTCGCCGAGATCCCCGCCACCCGACAATTCAACCGCACCCCCCGCAGCGCGATCCGGTCCGACGGGTTGGCGGTCACAAGCTGCGGCCCACCGACGGCCGGTTCTAGGGTCTGAGGCATAAAACGATCTCCTTTTCGAGTTCAATCACTCACTGTCACATTCCACGTATCGCTCACTCCGCCAAGTCCGGACGAAACACCCGCACGATCGCCTCGCGCAGCTCCAACAACTCCTCCACCGTCGGATCGAACTTCGCCGCATCGAACGACAGTTCGACCCCGTCCAACACCTCCAGTCGCCGCCACAACGCCGCCCGCAGCTTCGCCGGCGGCCGCTTCTCCTTCTTCACCGCTTCCACCCGACGTTCTACGCCCCCGCCCGCCAGCACATGACGGATCTCCTCCAGCGAATGCCCCGCCCGCTGGAGCTCCAGCACCCGCCGCAACTGTGCCAAATGCGTCCCGTCATAATGCGACCCCCTTCCCACGCCCAGCGGCGTCGGCAACAGCTTCTGCTGCACGTAAAACCGCACCGCCCGACGCGTCAGCCCCGCCGCGTCCGCCAACTCGCCGATCGACATCCGCTCCGTTTCCACACCCGTACAATATGACATTTACTGTCACATTTCAACCTAAAACTTTCGCCTTGCGGAACCCGGTCGATACGAGTATAGTGAATACTAACTTATTGGCGGCACGCTTATGACCCTGCTCCTTCTCCTTTATCTCCTCCTACAGGCCTTCGCCCCCCTCCTTCTCGCCGCCTCCGGGCTGACCGTCGCCGGCGTCTGCATCTGGTACGCGGTCGCCTGGTTCCTCAACCGACCCGCCAAGGCCGCGCTCGAGCGCGAAGCCAACGGCATGTACCCGTCGTGCGGCTTCGACCTGCGCGCCACCCCGACCCCCGCCCCCGCCGGCCCGCGCCTCGCCGTCTGCCCCGAGTGCGGCCGAGATTCTCCCGACGCCCCTTACGTCGCGACCGCCCGCGCCGCCGCGCCCCGA
>DASPKW010000246.1:0-17061 GCA_035627895.1 Tepidisphaeraceae bacterium
ACCCTCGTCGCCCGCATCGTCGAAACCGAGGCCTACATGGGCCCCGACGACCTCGCCGCCCACTCCTCCAAGGGCCGCACCAAGCGCACCCAAGTCATGTTCGGCCCCCCCGGCCACGCCTACGTCTACTTCATCTACGGCCTACACGAGATGTTCAACATCGTCGCCCACACCGAAGGCTCCGGCCACGCCATCCTCGTCCGCGCCGCCGAACCCGTCAGCGGCTTCGACGACCTTCTCACCGACGACGCCAACCCCGAACAAGCCGGGGCAGAGTCGCACGAGCTCCGCCCGAAGCGCCGCCCCGGATCTCTCCCCGCGCGCAACCCCGCCCTCCTCCTCTCCGGCCCCGCCAAACTCGCCAAGGCGATGCGCATCCCCCTCTCCTACTACGGCCTCGACCTCACCACCCCCACCACCCCCCTCTTCGTCGCCGACCGCGACCGCGACCCCCCTACCGTCCACACCGCCCCCCGCGTCGGCGTCGACTACGCCGGCGAATGGGCCGCCAAACCCTACCGCTTCTACGACCCCACCAGCCCCTCCGTCAGCAAGCGCCCGAAGTAATCACCGGCGCCCCACCCCCTCTCCCGGACGCGCCCAAAGACGTCGACCGCGCACACGTAAGGCCGCGTCTGGGAGAGGGCGGGGGTGAGGGCATACAGCTAACCCCGAACGTTGGACCGTGCCCACGCCGCCCCGCCCCACCCCACAACACCCCATCCCCCAAAACGTACATCGCATCATGCCCCCCCGCACCCGCCGCCTCCTCGCCCTCCTCCTCGCCATCACCCCCATCCCCACTCACGCCGCCGACGAAACCGACCCCGCCCCCCCCGTCAAATCCCCCGCCCCCAACAAGGGCAAGCTCCAGGCCGCCGAGCTCATCCCCTTTGGCGCCATCGGCTCCCCCGTCGGCATCACCGTCGACGACACCGGCCGCGTCTACGTCACCGAGACCAACCGCCGAACCAACGGCGAGCTCGACATCCGCAAGCTCTACGACTTCCTCGTCCCCACCCTCTCCCACCACACCGTCGAGGACAAACGCGCCTTCGTCCGCGCCAACTTCAACAAGGGCGCAGGCGGCGACGCCAACAAGGACGGCAAGACCGACTGGCACGACCTCACCGTCCCTACCGAAAAAATCTACCTCCTCATCGACGCCGACAACGACGGCAAGTACGAGTCCAAACACGTCTTCGCCGACAACTTCCGCGACGAGGTCACCGGCGTCGCCGGCGGCGTCCTCGCCTTCAACGGCCACGTCTACACCACCATCCAGCCCGACGTCTGGCGCCTCACCCCGTCCGCCGCCGACCCCCTCAAGGCCGACCGCCGCCTCTCCGTCTCCCACGGCCACGGCGTCCACATCGGCTACGGCGGCCACGACATGCACGGCCTCACCCCCGGCCCCGACGGCCGCATCTACTGGTCCCAAGGCGACAAGGGCTACTCCCTCACCACCAAGGACGGCAAGACCCTCGCCCGCCAATACGAAGGCGCCGTCTTCCGCGTCGACCCCGACGGCTCCAACCTCGAAGTCTTCGCCTACGGCCTCCGCAACACCCAGGAGCTCGCCTTCGACGACTTCGGCAACCTCTTCTCCGTCGACAACGACGCCGACATCGGCGACCGCGAGCGCTTCGTCTACATCGCCGAAAATTCCGACACCGGCTGGCGCGCCACCTACCAGTACCGCTCCCGCAAGATCCCCGGCGTCACCCCCGGCGGATACAACCCCTGGCTCGCCGAAGAACTCTGGAAGCCCCACTTCAACACCCAGGCCGCCTACCTACTCCCCCCACTGTCCAACTACTCCGACGGCCCCTGCGGCTTCAAGTACAACCCCGGCACCGCCCTCTCCGACGAGTTCAAGGGCCACTTCTTCCTCACCCAGTTCCCCAAGAAGCTTTTAACCGCGTTCCGCGCCGAGCCCAGCGGCGCCGGCTTCAAAATGGTCGCCGACAAAGTCGCCTTCAGTGGCCTGATGCTCACCGGCATCGCCTTCGGCCCCGACGGCGCGATCTACGGCGCAGACTGGGGCGACAACGCCTGGGCCCCCCACCAAAAGGGCCGCGCCGTCCGCATCGACCTCCCCGGCACCGCCAACGGGTCCGGCCCCCGCGTCGAGACCAAACGCCTCCTCGCCGAAGGCCCCGCCAAACGCCCCATCGACGAACTCGCCTCCCTCCTCGCCTACCCCGACCAGCGCGTCCGCCTCGCATCCCAATTCGAGCTCGTCAAGCGCGCCCAGCGCGGCGCCACGGCGCAGAGCGGCTTGGTCACCTCCGGT
The DNA here is from genome assembly GCA_035627895.1 of Tepidisphaeraceae bacterium. Taxonomy (GTDB): domain Bacteria; phylum Planctomycetota; class Phycisphaerae; order Tepidisphaerales; family Tepidisphaeraceae; genus DASPKW01. Next base: position 2,297 of record DASPKW010000246.1, read on the forward strand.
GACCATGAGAACGCCTCCCTCGCAACGCTCCTTTCAACCGCGAAGCAAAACGACAACCTCCTCGCGCGCACCCACGCAATTTGGGGACTCGGTCAGATCGCCCGAACCGCGCCCCCCTCTCCCGCACGCGCCAACACCCCCTCGCCAACCCCAACCGCGCCCCCGCGTGTGGGAGAGGGCGGGGGTGAGGGCCAGACGCAAGTCGCAGAAGTCGTGAAGGCATTAATAAACCTCCTCGCAGACAAAGACCCCGAAATCCGCAGCCAATCCGCCAAAGTCCTCGCCGACGCGCGCCACGCCCCCGCAATCCCAGCCATCGCCAATCTGATCGCCGACGAAAACCCGCGCGTCCGCTACTTCGCCGCCCACGCCCTCGGCCAACTCGCCCCCCTCGACCCCGCCGCCAAACCTCACCTCCCCGCCATCCTCGACCTCCTCGCCAAAAACGAAAACAAAGACGCCTACCTCCGCCACGCCGGCGTCACCGCCCTCATCGGCCTCGGCTCAACCGACCCCGCCGTCGTCGCCAACCTCTCCACCCACGCCGACCGCAACGTCCGCCTCGCCGCCGTCGTCGCCCTGCGCCGCCTCGCGAGTCCCTTGGTCGCGCGATTCCTCGCCGACGCCGACGAATGGGTCGTCACCGAAGCCGCCCGCGCCATCCACGACGACACCTCGATCCCCGACGCCCTCCCCGCCCTCGCGAGCGCGCTCGACCGCGCCATCCCCGGCGCGCCCACCCCCAAGCCCACGGGTTTATCCGCGGGAGCCTCCCGAACCGCCCACCTAACCATCGAACCCCTCGTCCGCCGCGCCATCAACGCCAACCTCCGCGTCGGCGATTCCGCCTCCGCCCACCGCCTCGCCAAATTCGCCGCCTCGGGAGCCGCTCCCAACCTCCGCTCCGCCGCCGTCGACGCCCTCGCCTGGTTCGCCACCACGCCCAAGCTCGACATGGTCGAAGGCCGCTTCCGCGACCTCGGCCAGCGGGATGAGAAGCTTCCCCAACAGGCCCTCGACCCCGTCCTCACCAAACTCCTGAACGATCCCGCCCCCGCCGTCCGCAATTCGACGATCGCCGCCATCCAGCAGCTCAACTTCGGCGAAGCCCGCGACCGCCTCGTCGCCCTCGCCCTCGACGACACCCAGCCCCCCGCCGTCCGCGCCCCCGCCGTCGAAGCCGCGTACGCCCTCAAGAGCCCCAAGGCCGCCGAGGCCGTCGACAAGGCCCTCAAGTCCACCGACCCGCCCCTCCGCGCCACCGCCCGCACCGTCCTCGCCCAGATGAAGCCGACCGACGCCGCCACCCTCGCCGAGCTCAAGACCGCCCTCGCCGGCGACTCAATCATCGAGCAGCAGGGCGCGCTGAGCGCCCTCGCCCTGATGAAGCACAAGGACGCCGCCACCCTCCTGAACGACTGGGTCGACCGCCTCGCCGCCAACACCGTCCCCCGTCCGCTCCAGCTCGACGTCATCGACGCCGCCACCGCCTACGCGGCCGCCGCCAAGGACAAAGCCCTCCCCGCCAAGCTCAAAAACTACCAGTCCGCTAAAGGCAAAGACCCGTCGGCCATCTACGCCGAAACCCTCGAGGGCGGCGACGCCCTCGACGGCGAATTCCTCTTCAAGTCCGGCCTCTGCACCCAGTGCCACTCGCTCGGCGAGCCCGGCGGCGCCGCCGTCGGCCCCGACCTCTCTAAAATCGCCGTCCGCCTCCCCCGCCCCGAGCTCCTCCAATCCATCGTCGACCCCAACGCCAGGATCGCCGAGGGCTTCGCCACCGTCACCGTCACCACCACCGACGGCGATTCCCACACCGGCCTCGTCCTCTCCGAATCCCCCACCGAGCTAGTCCTCAAAGACGCCGAAGGCCAAACCCAGAAGATCAAGAAGTCCGACATCGACTTCCGCGGCAAACCCAGCAGCGCCATGCCCCCCATGCACGAAGTCATGAAGCCCCGCGAGATCCGCAACGTCATCGAGTACCTCTCCACCTTGAAGTAGGGTGGGCACTGCCCACCGCTCTCCCACGACCCGTAGGGTGGGCACTGCCCACCGCTCGCGCGCACGACCCGTAGGGCGCCCACCGGTCTCGCACCCCGCTCCCGAACTCCAACGACCTACTTAGCGGTCGCACCGAAGGTGCACGTGAACGCCGCCCGCGCGAACCACGCCGTGCGCGCGACACGCCACCCGCGCGCTACTCTTCTACGACCAAATCCAAAACAATCTTCCCGCCCCACACGCGCCCATCCCCCCTCCGGGCGCACCCCTCACCACCCCCGCGAGACACCTCACGTAAAATTGAAAGCCCGCTCTTTGACATCCCGACGAGTCGCCAGACGGCCCCAGATCAATTGCCTTCTCATCTGTGCCCATCTGTGAGCACCGGTGGCCAACTCTCTTCCTCCGCGTCTCCGTGCCTCCGTGGTGAATCGAATGGCCGGAGAAGGGAACGCACCCCTCCGGTACCGAAAAGTACCTCCCGGGTACCGGAAAGTACCGATTTGTACCGAAAAGGCCCGGTTTTGCCCGGTTTTGCCCGGCACCGCTTTCGCCATAACCCGAGACTCTCAAATCGCTTATTTCGATTCACCCGTCCGTCGGCACCACGAGACGTCAATTTTCGCCACCCGCTCCCAACCGAGGTCCCACCCGCCCGCTCAACCGCCCCGAAGTCCCGCCATCCCCAACCCTTGTCAACCGCCCTTCGATTGCTATACTGTCCGATTCTTCAAACCGCCCGGGGGTTTCCCGGGGCCGGGTTTCGCACCGACTACGTGGATTGCTGGAGACCGCATGTCCGTCAAGCTTCGACTCAAGCGAATGGGGCGTACGAACTACTCGTTCTACCGGCTGAACGCGATGGACTCGCGCACCGCCCGTGACGGCCGCTCCATCGAGGAGCTCGGCTACTACGACCCCCGCAACAAGGACGCCGCCAAGCAGTTCGTCGCCAAGCTCGACCGCTGCCAGTACTGGCTCGACCACGGCGCCATCCCGTCGCCGACCGTGTCCACGCTCCTGAAGAAGGCCGGCGTGACCCACAAGCAGCTCAAGATCCGCAAGGTGGTCAAGCCCAAGCCCGCCGCCGCCCCGGCCGAAGAGAAGAAGGCCTGAGCTTTACGAACTTCCGGCGCGACCGGGTGGTAAACCCGGTCGCGCCTTTCGTTTGCATACGCCTCGGCACGGGCTAGCCGCTTCAGCGGCTAGTGATTCCGGGAAACGGCGCAAACAGTTTGAAGCGTCGCAACGGCGTGACTGACAACGATCGCCATGGCGATGCGGATCGACATCCTGACGCTCTTCCCCGAGATGTTCGCGTCCTTCATCGGCACGAGCATCCCGAAACGGGCGGCGGAAAAGGGCCTGGTCAGTTATCACCTGACCAACATCCGTGACTTTGCCACGGACGCCCACAGGTCGGTCGACGACCGCCCCTTCGGGGGCGGGCCGGGCATGGTGATGATGTGCCCGACCATGTTCGACGCGGTCGCGGCCGCCGAAGGACAAGACCCGCGAACTGCGACCCGGATCCTGCTCAGCCCGCAGGGGCGAAAGCTGGACCAGCCGCTGGTCGAGGAGTTGGCCCGAAAGGACCGGCTCCTGCTGATCGCCGGGCACTACGAGGGCTTCGACGAGCGGATCGTCGAGGGCCTCCAGCCGATGGAACTGTCCGTCGGCGACTACGTGCTGAGCGGCGGCGAGCTGCCGGCCATGACGGTGATCGACGCCGTCGTCCGACTGCTCCCCGGTGCCCTCGGGCACGACCAGGGCGCCGAGGACGAGACGTTCGCCGACGGCCTGATCGAGTATCCGCAGTACACCCGACCCCGCGAGTTTCGCGGGATGAAGGTGCCGGACATGCTGCTCAGCGGCAACCACGCGGCCATCGCCAAGTGGCGCCTCGAGCAACGGAAGATACGAACCCGCCAGCGGCGCCCCGACCTGTGGCAGGCCTGGCTGGACAGACAAGAGAAGAAGCCGGACGGGTCGTCCTGACCTCGAATTCGCTCAGGACTACAAGAATTCGCGGGTCGCACAGGACCGCTAGAGTGAAAGGAACGCACCAATGAGAATCCAACTTCTGGACGCCGTCGAGCAGTCGAGCCTGAAAAAGGACGTCCCCCAGTTCGAGGTCGGCGACACCGTCGACGTCGCCACCCGCATCGTCGAGGGCGACAAGGAGCGCATCCAGGTGTTCGGCGGCACCGTGATCATGCGCAAGGGCGCCGGCGTCAACGCCACGTTCACCGTCCGCCGCATCGTCAACAACGAGGGCGTCGAGCGCATCTTCCCGCTCCACAGCCCGTTCATCGCCAGCGTCACGGTCAAGCGCTCCGGCGAGCGCCGCCGCGCCAAGCTCTTCTACCTCCGCGACCGCGTCGGCAAGGCCGTCCGCCTCGTCGAGAAGCGCAAGGTCAAGAAGGACGAGCCCGCCAAGCCCGCCGGCGAAGGCGAAAAGCAGCTCGCCACCGCCGCCTCGTAAAAATAGCAACCGCAATGGAACAACGAGCCCACGCGCCCCACAGCGCGTGGGTTCTTGCTTGCGCCCCCCACCCCCATTCCTCCTTCGTGCCCTTCGTGCCTTTCGTGGTTCAATCCTTGCCGCAATTCTTGCGCTCTGCGATCATCCGCCCCATGACCAGTTGGCTCACGAAGCTCTTCAAGCCTCTGATGAAAGAGGTCCCGCCCGCCAAGACCCCGCTCGGCGAGCGCGGGGAGAACGTCGCCGCCAAGTTCCTCCGCCACGACTGCGGCTACCGCATCCTCACCCGCAACTTTCGCATCGAGGGCGGCGAGGTCGACGTCATCGCCCGCGACGGCGACACCCTCGTCTTCGTCGAGGTCAAGACCCGCGCCTACGACGACCCGACCCCCGAGGAGCAGGTCAACCACGCCAAGCAGCACCAGATCACCAAGGCCGCCAAGGTCTTCCTCTCCCGCTACGGCGGCCGCCCCCGCGCCCGCTTCGACATCGTCGCCATCGTCTGGCCCCACGGCCAAAAGCCCATCATCCGCCACACGCCCAGCGCGTTCGAAGCGACGTACTAATCGCCGCGGGGCCCCCATGAGTGACACCCGACGCGCGAGGCCGACCCGACCGATGACCAAGGCGAGTCGTCAGGCCCATACGCGCGTCAAGCGCGACACCGCTCGCGCCGCGCGACGCGCGGGGCGCGTCCAATCGCGACAAGCGAAGTGTGCCTGAAGGTGCGCTCCGCGCTCACTTCACTCCCAGATTCCGCGCCAGGAACTCCGCCCGCTTGCGCGAGCCGTAGGGCGTCTCGGCCGAGCCGTGGCCGGCGCCGGCGATGACGCAGTGCTCGAAGTCCTTGTTGGCCTTCTGTAGGGCCGCGACGACCTGCATGCTCGACGCCGGGTCGACGTTCGTGTCGAGCTCGCCCCACATCAGGAGCAACTTCCCCTTGAGCAGGTGCGCGTTCACCGCATTCGAGCTCGCCTCGTACGCCTTGTCGACCGGCCAGCCCATCCACTGCTCGTTCCACCAGATTTTGTCCATCCGGTTGTCGTGGCACCCGCAGTCGGCGACGGCGACCTTGTAGAAGTCGTTGTGCCACAGCAGCGCGGCCATCGCGTTCTGCCCGCCCGCCGACCCGCCGTAGATGCCGACGCGGGTGAGGTCCATCTGCGGGAACTTCTGCGCAGCGGTCTTGATCCACGCGACGCGGTCCGGGAAGCCGCCGTCCTTGAGGTTCTTGAAGCAGACGTCGTGGAAGGCCTTGCCCCGGCCGTCGGTGCCCATGCCGTCACATTGGACCACGATCATGCCCATATCCGCCAGCCGCTGCATCGTCCCGAACGACCGGCGGAACGCCTTGGGCGTGAAGAACCCCTGCGGGCCGGCGTAGATCTGCTCGACGACGGGGTACGTCGCCTTGGGGTCGAAGTTCCGCGGCAGGACGACGACGCCGTGGACGTCGGTCTTGCCGTCGCGGCCCTTGGCGACGAACCGCTCGGGCCAGCGCCCGCCGCGCGCCGCGAGGAGGTCGGCGGCGTCGGCCTCCTCGAGCTTGGTGACCAATCGGCCGTCCGATGCGCTGCGCAGCTCGTGGACCGGCGGCAAATCGACGCGCGAGAACGTGTCGATGAAGTACGCGTCGCCGGGCTGCCACTTGATCGCGTGGTTGCCGTCGCCTTCGGTCAGGACCGTGACGTTGCCGCCGTCGAGGTCGGCGCGGGCGAAGTGCGTGTAGTACGGGTCGTGGCCCGGGCGGATACCGCCGGCCATGAACCAGACTTGGCGCTTCTGCGGGTCGACGTGGACGATGCTCCGCACGACCCACGAGCCCGTGGTGACCTGCCGCTTGACCCGTCCTGCTTTGGCGTCGATCAGGTACAGGTGATTCCAGCCGTCGCGCTCGGACATCCAGATCAGTTCGTCGTCGCTGAGCCAATGGCAGAGGAACTTGCCGGAGTAGTGGATGAACGTCTTCGACTGCTCGTCGACGATCGCCGTGGCCTCGCCGGTCTTCACGTCAACGGCGATCACCCGCAGCACCTGGTGACCGCGCTGGTTGTAGGCAAACGTGAACCGCGACGAGTCGGCCGACCAGCGTACATCGTCGATGCTCCAGGGAGTGGAAAACAGGTCGTCTTTGACACCGATCGCCTTGCGGGCCGCCACGTCGAACAGGACGACGCGTGGGCGACGGATCCGATCGCCGGGCTTGAGGTAGTCGATCGTCTTGAGGGCCGGCTGAAACTGGTCCTTCGGCGTCGACTCGACGATGTGGACCTTGTGCTCCTGCGCGGGCTCGGTGCGCAGGGCGACGACGAACTTCGAGTCCGGCGACCACCACGCGCGGTCGGCCGAGTAGGCGTCCGCAGGCTTGCCGTCGGTCGAGAGGGCGACCTCCGGGCCGCCGTCGCGCGGGCGGAGGAAGAGGTTGGCGTCGCGGAGGTTGAGCGTGAACTGGCGGTCTGGCGATTGCGCGCGGCGCGTCGTGCGCTGGCCGGGCCCGCCCGCGCGCGGCGCCGGAGGCCTGACGGGCGCGGCCGCATTACCACCGACAATCGCCGACGCCGGCGTCTCGGTCGCCTCGAACGCGGCGACGACCTTGCCCGCCGGGTCCGTCAGCGCCCAGACGTGGCCGGCGAACGTGTGCTGGTCGTGTGTTGCGCCGGCGGCGACGGTCGCGTACTTCCGGCGGTTGCCGTCGGCGTCGACCCAGGCGGCGTCGAGCGGGCCGGCGGTCTTGTTGACGAACCGGATCGAGGTTTCGCCGCCTCCGTTGCGGCTCGGACGCGGGCGGTCGAGGGGCGCGAGAGTCGCGGCGTCGATCGGGGGTGCGGGCGCTGGGGTCAGGGCGGTCGTGGCCGGGTCCCACCGCCAGGATTGCGTGCGGCCGCGCAGGGTGATCTGAGCGCCGATCTGGATGGAATCGATCGGAAGCGCGTCGGCGGCGACGGGGCGCTTGAGCGATTTCGCCAATGCCTCGGCGACCTTCGCGTGGTCGAAGGCCGGCTTGCGCGTCCCGGCCTTGGCGTCGACGAGGATGAACTCGCGGCGGTTGCCGGGGTTGTCGTTGCGGTACCAGAAGAAGGTGCGGTCGGCCGACCAGTGCGCGTCGATCGATTCGCGGTGGACGCGCGGGTCCTGGGCGAGCGCGGGGACGGCGAGGAGCAGGAGGAGCGCGGCGCCGGGGAGTCGGTTCATGGAGGGCAGTATAAGCGGGCGCACTCAGAACGGTCTGCAAGCCCCTTGTAGCCGCACCGCTTGCGGGGCGCGTCCGGATGCGCGGCTCGGGGGAATCATGTTGACGGGCGCACGGCGCGTTGGACGCGCCCCGCAAGCGGGGCGGCTACAAGAGGAATCGGGGCGTGCTTCTGCAGTGCGGAACGGCCGGACGGACTCGCCCTCCCATTCCGGAGACGGGCGTCAGGAACCGTCTTGCGATAACGTAGGGGCGACATGATCGACACGCATTGCCACCTGACCGACCCCCGCCTGCACGAACAACTCGAGGCCGTCATCGAGCGGGCCCGTGCGGCTGGCGTCACGAAGCTGATTACGATCGGGACCGACATCGAAGACGACCGGGCCGCGGTCGCCGTGTGTCACGACGCGGTCGGTCAGCTTCGGCCGGACGTGCGGTGCGTGGTGGGGGTGCACCCGAACTACACGCAGGACGCGACGCTCGACGACGTGCCGCAACTGAGGGAGATCCAGCGTGACCCGGCCGTGGTTGCGCTGGGGGAGATGGGACTCGATTACTTTCACAAGTTCGCCGACCGCGGGCACCAGGCGCGGATGTTCGAGGCGCAGCTGGCGATCGCCGCGGAAGTGGGCCGGCCGGTGGTGATCCACAGCCGCGAGGCGATCGCGGACACGCTGGGGATCATGAAGAACTTCCCGACGGTGCCGGCGGTGTTCCACTGCTTCACGGGCACAATGGCGGAGGCCGAGGCGATCCTGGCGGCCGGCGAGCGATATCGGATCAGCTTCACGGGGCCGATCACGTACAAGAAGAACGACGCGCTTCGCGACGTGGTGGAACGGGTTCCGCTGGACCGGCTGATGGTCGAAACGGATGCGCCCTACTTGTCGCCCGAGCCGAAACGGGCGCAGAAGGTGTGCGAGCCCGCCTTCGTGATATACACGGCGGCGATGGTGGCGGAGGTGAAGGGGGTGGGGCTCGATGAGGTGGATCGAGTGACGACGGAGGTGGCGCGGGGGTTTTTTGGGTGGGGCTAATTGGTCCCCTCTCCCAGCCGCGCCAAGTGGGTCCCTCGCGACATCGTGCATTCGCGGCGGGGAGAGGGATAGGGTGAGGGGATACCGTCGGGTAGCGTTGGGCCGCTTCGAATTTGGCGATCGAGCGCCGTTGGGTGCTCACGCCTCACCCCCGCCCTCTCCCTGCCGCGAATGTGCGATGTTGAGAATTGATTACTTGGCGCGGCTGGGCGAGGGAGGCGCGGCGCGTCGTAAATACAACACTGGCGCGCTCGTACGGTAGACCATTTGACCGTCTCTGAACCCGTCCTCCAACGAACAAGGTCTCGCGAATGAAGTCTGCCACGAAGGTGATCGTCTCGCGCTGGTCGAAGGTTGCCGTCGCCGCGGCACTGGCGTTGTCGCCGCTGCTCGTCAAGAACGGCCGGGCCGCGGACACCAAGCCCGACGCGAAGAAGGATGCGCCCGCCGTGGAGGCGCCCAAGGCGCCGGAGAAGAAGCCCGACGAGTCCAAGCTCCCGCACCCGTCGCCGTCGGATCCGGCGAACTGGAAGGTCGAGGTGCTGCTGGAGAAGGGCGTGAAGGGGCGGGAGATTCAGGTTCCGTCGGTGGTCTGTCAGACGCCGGACGGGCGGCTGCTGGTGGCCGAGGACCCGATGGACCAATTCGGGCCGGGGAACAAGCCGATCGACCGGATCTTGTGCGTCTGGCCGGACGGGCGGAAGACGGTGTTCGCCGACAAGTTGTACGCGGTGTTCGGGATCGCCTACGTCGACGGCAAGGTGCACGTGCACCACTCGCCCAAGTACACGGTCTTTACCGACGACCCGACGACCGGGGTGGGCAAGGACCCGGTCGTCATCTACGACACGGACAACCCGGCGACCTGGGGCGGCGGAAATTTGAACGACCACATCCCCGCGCAGGTGCGCCTGGGCATGGACGGGTGGATGTACATGTCGGTGGGCGATAAGGGGATTTACGGGCTCGTCTCCAACATCGATAAGAGCAAGGCCGAGCTCAAGGGCGGGGGCGTGATCCGGTTTCGCCCGGACGGGACGAACTTCGAGGTGTTCGCGACCGGGACGCGGAACCACCTCGACATCTCGATGAACGCCGAGGACGAGATCTTCTCGTACGACAACACGGACGACGGGCTGGGGTGGTGGACGCGCTTCACGCACATGGTCGACGGCGGGTTCTACGGATACCCGTACGACTTCCGCGCGCACGAGTCGGAGCCCGAGGGCATGGCCGCTTGGCGGGCGCAGAAGGACGCGCTGTCGAAGGCCAAGGCCGACTACGACAAGCGGTTGAAGGACGCCAAAACGGACGAGGAGAAGGCCAAGGTCGCGCTGACCAAGCCGAGCCCCCTGCCGCCGCCGTTCCGGGGGTACACGCTGTGGGCGATGGACGACTTCTCGGGCGGGAGCCCGTGCGGCGCGACGGCGTACAACGAGGACGCGCTGCCGCCGGAGTACCGGGGGAACTTGTTCCACAGCGAGTGGGGCAAGCAGGCGCTCGAGCGGTTCGTCGTCGAGCGGGTGGGGTCGACGTACCGGATCGTCAAGCGGGACGAGAAGTTCCTCAAGGGCGGGACGCAGCAGTTCCGGCCGCTCGGCGTGGTCGTGTCGAACGACGGGCTGTCGTTCTACGTGTGCGACTGGAATTACAGCGGGTGGAACTCTAAGACCGACGCGGGCCGGCTGATCAAGATGACGTACACGGGCAAGAGTCACGCGACGCCCAAACCGGCGTGGTGGCAGAAGGCGGCCGAGGGGGACAAGGTGGCGGAGGTGCCGACGGAGGAACTGGTGGCGGTGCTGCGGCACCCGGCGCAGAACGTGCGGCTGGTCGCGCAGCGGCGGGCGGGCGAACGCGGGCAGTCGGCCATCGACCCGCTGGTCGCGCTGTTGAAAGACCGCTCGGCCCCGCCGCACGCGCGGTGGTCGGCGGTCTGGACGTTGGACCGGATCTCCGGTGGCGCCGCGGGCCGGGCGGCGATCGTCTCGCTCGTGACCGACGCCGGCGAAGACGTGTCGGTGCGGATGCAGGCGGCCAAGCAGCTCGGTGAGCGGAAGGCGAAGGAGGCCGTGCCGGCGTTGACGGCGGCGCTCGGCGACCCGGACGCGGGCCTGCGGTTCAAGGCGGCGACGGCGCTGGGACGGATCGGCGACCCCGCGGCCGTGCCCGCGCTGATCGCGCGGCTGGACGAGCAGGACCTGTTCGCAAGGTACGCGGCGTTCACGGCGATCGGGCGGATCGCCAAGACGTCGCCGACGGCGTGGGAGCCGGTGGTCAATGCGCTGTCGTCGGAGAACGAGCGCGTGCGCGAGGGGGCGACGTACGCGATGCGCGAGGCGTTCGCGGCGGAGCTCGTGAACGGGCTGGCGGCCTACGCGGCGGAGACGGGGAACCCGTCGGCCGGTCGCGCGGCGGCCGTGAGCGCGCTGGCGCCGTTGACCAAGCAGCAAAAGCCGTGGACCGGCAAGTGGTGGGGCACGCAGCCGCAGAAGAGTTTGCCGCCGGCGCGCGAGGTGGAATGGTCCGCGACGCCGACGGCGCAGGCGGCGCTGAAGAAGGCCTTGGCGGACAACGACGCGGCCGTGCGGCTCGCGGCGATCACGGGCCTGCAGGTCGTGCCGGATCAATCGGCGGCTGAGGCGCTGGTCAAGCTTTACCAGTCCGATCAAGACGCCAGGACGCGCAAGGGCGTGCTGCGGGCGCTGTCGGCGGCGAAGTCGCCGGAGGCCGGTCCGCTGACGGTGGCGATTCTGAAAGACCCGGCGTCGGCCGCGAACAAGGAACTGCTCGCCGACGCGCTGACCCTGGCTGTGACGCTGCGCGGGCCGGGGATGATCGACGCGCTCGCGGGCATCGTGGGCCGGGCGGACCTGCCGGCCGATGTGGTGATCTCGGCGATCGAGGCGCTGGCAAAGACGCGGGACGCGAAGGCCGTGGCGGCGCTGGCGGGGGCGATGTCGCACAAGGAGGAGCGGGTCGCCACGGCGGCGGCTCGGGCGATCGGCGAGGTGCCGGGCGAGCCATCCCTCAAGGCGCTGCTGGAGGCGATCAAGCCGGGCGTGCTGCCGCAGCCGGTGCGGAAGGCGGCCGCTGCGGGCATTGCGACGCTCAAGACGAGCAAGGCGATCGAGCCGATGCTGGCGGTGTACAAGACCGACCCGACGCTGGCGAAGGAGGCGATCGACGCGCTGGCGGCGACGCCGGACATGAAGGCGCTCGACGCGTACCTCGACGGGCTGGGCAAGGCGGACGGCACGGTGCGGGGCAACGCGCGCAAGGCGATCCAGTCGCTGGGCAGCAAGAAGGTCATCCCAATCGTCGAGGCGCGACTGGACACGGACCCGCTGTCGACGGTCGCGATCAACGAGTTGCAGCAGGCGTTCCAGAAGTCGGTCCCGGAGAACGAGCGGACGACCAAGCTCTGGAAGTACGACACGAAGGCGCTGGCGCCCGAGGCGTTCGTCCGCTACGCCAAGACGCACCCCGGCGACGTCAACCAGGGCAAGAAGGTGTTCGCCAACGCGAACATCGCGTGCGTGAAGTGCCACCGCGTGGGCGAGCAGGGCCAGGGACCCGACATCGGCCCGTCGCTGGTCGGCGTGGGCACGAAGTACGACCGGCAGTTCCTCATCGAGTCGATCGTTTACCCGTCGAAGCAGATTTTGGACGGATACCACCAGACGATCGTCCGCCTGAAGGACGGGGACGTGCAGAACGGGATCGTGCGGTCGGAGACCGACGCGGAGGTCGTGCTGTTCGACACGGGCGCGGAGAAGCACGTGATCAAGAAGACGGAGATCGCGTCGCGCGAGCACGGGAAGCTGTCGGTCATGCCGGAAGGGCTGCACACGGCGCTCAAGCCGGAGGAGTTCGCGGATTTGATCGCGTATTTGGAGTCGTTGAAGGAGCCGGCGAAGAAGTGATTGGGGTGAGAGCGCACTGGAGCGACCCCGTCATAACGAGTAACGATTAATGCTTAACTGGATCTTCCGGTTAAGCATTAATCGTTAATGGTTACGTCGTTCCGGGTGACATCGCGTGCGCGGCCCGTTACCCTCCCGCCCCATGCAATACCGCGCGTTCGGCCGCCTCGGCTGGCAAGTGTCTTCGATCGGTTTCGGCGCCTGGGCGATCGGCGGCGGGTGGGGCCAGCAGGCCGAGGAGGATTCGGTCCGCGCGCTTCACACGGCGCTGGACTTGGGGTGCAACTTCATCGACACGGCGCAGGTCTACGGCGACGGCAAGAGCGAGCGCGTGATCGCGCAGGTGCTCGGCGAGCGAAAGGCGTCGCGGCCGGGGGAGCGAGTATACGTGGCGACGAAGATCCCGCCGACGCCCGAGGGGGAATGGCCGCCGACGCCGTACGACCGGGTGGAGGAGCGGTATCCGGAGAAGTATCTGGCGGAGCGGCTGGAGCGGTCGCTTCGCGATCTGAAGACGGATTGTGTCGACCTGGTGCAGTTGCACACGTGGACGCGCGCGTGGAACGGCGCGCCGGCGGCGCTCGAGGTGCTCCGGAGATTCAAGGAGCAGGGGAAGCTCCGCGCGATCGGGATCAGCACGCCGGAGCACGACCAGAATTCGCTGATCGATTTGATGCGCGGCGGGTGGCTCGATGCGGTTCAGGTGATTTACAACGTGTTCGACCAGGAGCCGCAGGCCGAGTTCTTCCCGGTTGCCGAGGCGAACGGGGTGGGCGTGATCGTGCGGGTGGCGCTGGACGAGAGCGCGCTGGCGGGCCGGCTCACGCCGCAGACGACGTTCGGCGAAGGCGATTTCAGGCGGAACTATTTCGCCGGCGATCGGCTGGCGCGGACGGTGGCGCGGGTGGAGAAGGTGCGGGAGGCGGCGGGGACGGCCGAGGGGGATCTGCCAACGGTGGCGCTAAAGTTTGCGCTCAAGCCGGCGGCAGTGAGCACGGTCATTCCCGGCATCCGCAATCCGGATCAAGCGAAGCGGAACTGTGCCGTGAGCGATGGGGCGGCGCTGTCGGACGGGTTGGAGAAGAAACTGCGGCCGCACAATTGGCGGCGGGGGATTTGGTATTCGGGGAAGTGATGGCGCTGCGCGGGCGCAAAAGTGCACCTTCGGTGCGACCGCTAAAGTACCCGGCTGAGATTCGGCGCTCCTCCCGCGAATGCGGTCGCGTATCCTGCAATTCACCAACAGGAGACGCGAATATGGCACACCAGCCGAACCCGAATGTTAGCCGGCCCGAGCAGGCGCCGGACCCGGCGACGAGCTACGAGCGGGCCAAGCCGAAGAAGGAGGACGGCGTGGGCCGGCTCGACAGCCCGATCGGCGCGTCGACGCCCGAGGACCGCCACGAGCGCGGCGACCACGGGGTGACCAACCGCCAGCCGGGCAATCGGCAGATCAACGGCCACGACGACGGCGCCCAGCTCGGGGCCACGGCGAACCAACCCGGCAGCCTCCCGCCGCCCGAGAAGGTCGACCATTCGATGCACGATGAGGAGCCGACCGGGTGGGATCAGGCCCCGACCGACATCCAGGACCCCGAGCAGAAGCGGCACCCGCGCACCGAGGGCAAGGGCGGGACGCGGTAGCGGGCGAACCTTGCCCCCCTGCTCGTCGTGTTACTGAACCGGGTGGTTCGCGCGGACGCCGCGCGTATACTGCCCGGTTCGCTCCATGGAACACGACTCGCCGCCCACGCGCCCCCGTCCGGAACTGATGTCGCCCGCCGGCGACTGGGCCGCCATGCGCGCCGCCGTCGCCAACGGGGCCGACGCGGTGTACTTCGGCCTGGGCAACTTCAACGCCCGCCACCGAGCGACCAACTTCACGCTCGAAGAGCTTCCGGGGGTGATGAAGTACCTGCACGACCACAACGTGCGCGGGTACGTCACGTTCAACACGCTGATCTTCTCCGACGAGCTGGCCGACGCGGCGAAGTTCATCCGCGGCATCGCGGAGGCGGGCGCCGACGCGGTCATCGTGCAGGACCTCGGCCTCGCCAGGCTGATCCACCACCTCGCGCCCACGCTACCCATCCACGGCTCGACGCAGATGACGCTCACCG
>DASPKW010000247.1:0-9988 GCA_035627895.1 Tepidisphaeraceae bacterium
AGGACGACCGGCGGCGGCAGTTCCGCAAGGAGCGCGACGACGCGATCGCCGGGCTCGTGCCGGACGCGGACAAGGCCAAGTACGAGGCGGCGAACAAGCAGTACGCCGACCGGATGACCGCGATGGAGCAGGAGTGGCGTGCGTCGTACGCCGCGGCGGTCGACCGGACGAAACAGATCCTGACGCCCGAGCAGCGGCAGAAGTACGAGGATCTGCTGAAGAAGCAGGAGGCCGACCGGGCCGCGCGCGACGCGGAGCGGAAGGCCGCGGAAGAGAAGTCGAAGGAAGTCGAAAAGCGGCCGTGACGCGCGCAGGCGCGGGCGGCCGGGGATGTCCGGAGTCGGACGGAGATGGAGTGGCGGTGTTCGCAGCGTAGAGAGATCACCCGGCCCGCGCGGACGTGGGTCGGGACATGCCGGCGGAGGGACGTGGGCGCGACCCCCCCGATCGGCCGGCACCGCGAGTCGGGACGCTCACCAACGTCCGGCCCGCGCGTGGCAGTCGTCGATTGGGAACGTGAGTCGCGCCCGAGTGTGTCAGCGTGAACCCGCGGACCAGCAGAAAGGACAGCAGCATGTCGTCGAACCGGAAGAGTGTGTGGGCGTCGCTCGCCCTGGCGTGTGTGTTGGGCATCACCCCGTTCGCCAGCGCGCAGGACGCGGGCGGCGGTGGGGCGGCGGGCGGCGGTGGAGCGGCCGGCGGTGCCGCCGGTGGCGCCGGCGGGAATCGCGGCGGCGGGAACCGCTTCGACCCGGCCGCGATGCGCGAGCGCCGCATGACCGAGCTGAAGGAGCGGCTGGGCGCGTCCGACGACGAGTGGAAGGTGCTCCAGCCGAAGATCGAGAAGGTCTCCACCGCCCAGCGCGAGACGTTCGCCGGGTTCGGCGGGTTCGGGCGCGGTGGCCGGGGCGGTGGCGGCGGCGACAACCAGCCGACGTCGGAGTACGCCAAGGCGTCGGCCGACCTCCGCACGGCGATCGGCAACAAGGACACGCCGGCCGAGGAAGTGACCAAGAAGCTCACCGCCCTCCGCGAGGCCCGCGACAAGGCCCGGGCGAACCTGCAGGCCGCCCAGAAGGAGCTCAAGGAGGTCCTCACGCCCCGCCAGGAGGCGGTCCTCGTGAGCTCCGGAATGCTCGACTAAGGCCGACCCGATCGTGACACGAGAACACCGGCGCCGGGCGCGCGGCCGTCGCGCGCGTCCGGCGCCGGTGGTATCACCGATTTCGGCATGCTCACTGGAGTGGGCACACCGCGCCCCCCCTTTCGTGGGGTGCGGACGACGTGATGTGAACGAGGCAGTTGGGAGCTCCCCGCGTGGATTACGTGCTTTCGAAATTCAAGGAGCAGGGCCTGCTCGACGAGCCCGCGGTCGGCCGCGCCAAGGCGCTGCTGGCCGAGGGCAAGCCGCTCGAGGCCGCGCTGCTCGCGGCCGACGGGCTGACCGAGGACCGCCTGCTCCGCGCGCTGGCCGAGCAGTTCGACCTGCCGTACGTCGAGTTGGAGAAGTTCAGCCCGCCGAAGGACCTGCTGGGATCATTCCCGATCCGCATCCTGGTGCGCCACCAGCTCGTGCCGATCGAGGAGCAGGATGGGGTCGTCGTCGTTGCGACGAGTAGAATCAGCGACCAGTCGGGGCTCGACGAGCTGCGGCTGGCGTCCGGGCGCGACATCACGCCCGCGCTGGCGCCGGCCGAGGAGATCGAGCGCTGCCTGACCCGCGCGCTGGGCGTCGGGGCCGACACCATCCAGACGCTGTCGGCCGAGAAGGGGACCGACTTCCAGGTCATCGACGAGAACAACGAGAACGACCTCGACGCCTCCCAGGCCGCCCAGGACGCGTCGATCATCAAGTTCGTCAACCAGATTTTGTCCGAGGCGATCGACAGCCGGGCGACCGACGTGCACATCGAGCCGTTCGAGCACCAGTTGCAGCTGCGCTACCGGATCGACGGC
The DNA here is from genome assembly GCA_035627895.1 of Tepidisphaeraceae bacterium. Lineage (GTDB taxonomy): Bacteria > Planctomycetota > Phycisphaerae > Tepidisphaerales > Tepidisphaeraceae > DASPKW01. The sequence goes on from DASPKW010000247.1 coordinate 1,957, forward strand.
GTGCTGGTCGAGGCGCCGGTCCCGCCGTCGATCCGGCGATTCCACGCGGCGATCGTGAGCCGCCTGAAAATCCTGTCTCACCTCGACATCGCCGAGAAGCGCCTGCCGCAGGACGGGCGGATCAAGCTGAAGGTGAAGGGGCGCGAGATCGACATCCGCGTGTCGATCATCCCGATGATCCACGGCGAGGCCGTCGTGCTCCGCATCCTCGACAAGGGGGACAAGACGCTGACGACCGAGGACGTGGGCATGGCCCCGCGCGACCGGGCGTACTTCGACCAGGTGCTGGACATGCCGCACGGCATCGTCCTGGTGACCGGGCCGACGGGTAGCGGTAAGACGACCACGCTGTACGCCGGGCTGTCGAAGATCAACGACGTCGAGCGGAAGATCATCACGATCGAGGACCCGGTCGAGTATCAGATGCGGGGCGTGAACCAGATCCAGGTCAACACCAAGAGCGGGCTGACGTTCGCGGCGGGGCTGCGGGCGATTTTGCGGCACGACCCGGACGTGGTGCTGGTCGGCGAAATCCGCGACAAGGAGACGGCCGAGATCGCGATCCAGGCGTCGCTGACCGGGCACCTCGTGTTCAGCACGCTGCACACGAACGACGCGCCGAGCGCGGCGACGCGGCTGATCGACATGGGCGTCGAACCGTACCTGGTCTCGTCGTCGCTCGAGGTGGTCGTGGCCCAGCGATTGGTGCGCGTGATCTGCAAGCACTGCAAGGCGCCGGTGGCGCGGGACGCGTACGAGATCGCCCGCCAGCAGTTCGGGGACCTCGTGCCGCCGGTGCTGTACAAAGGCGCGGGGTGTCGGGAGTGCCAGAACACGGGGTACCGCGGGCGACAGGGCATCTTCGAACTGATGGCCGTCAGCCGGGACGTGCGGACGCTGATCATGGACCGGGCCCCGGCGCATAAGCTGCGCGAGGTGGCGGTGAAGGAGGGGATGCGGAGTTTGCGCGAGGACGGGTGGCGGATCATCCGGGACGGGCGGACGACGGTCGACGAGGTGATGCGGAACACGAAGGACGAGGAGGCGGACTCGCGGTTCGACGACGCGGCGATGTCGGCTGCGGCCGAGGCGTCGACGGGTCACGCCGCCGCGGGGGGGGCCGGGCGATGACCACGTTCGCGTACACGGCGCTCGATCGCAACGGCCGGCAGCAGACGGGCACGATCCCCGCCGACAACCGCGCCGCCGCCATGGATCACGTCCTGGGCCAGGGGCTGTCGCCGATCAAGATTGAAGAGAAGGCGGGGGCCGGCGCGAATGCCGCCAACGTCGACCCGGCCGCCAAGCCGCCGACGAAGGTGCCGGCGAAGGCGATCGAGGCGTTCACGCGCGAGCTGGCGAACTTGCTGTCGGCCGGGCTGCCGCTGGCGCGGGCACTGGCGCTGCTGAAGCGCGAGGCGTCGCACCCGGCGGCGAAGTACGTGTGGACGCAAATCCACGACGACGTGGTGGGGGGCGAGTCGCTGGCCGATTCGCTGGCGAAGTGGCCGCGGTCGTTTTCGAGCGTGTACGTGGCGATGGTCCGCGCTGGCGAGGCGGGCGGGTTCTTACACGTCGTCCTGCAGCAGATCGCCGACTTCCGCACGCGCGAGCAGGAGCTTCGCGGGAAGATGAAGGCGGCGATGGTCTACCCGATCGCGCTGGCGCTGGTCGCGACGGCCGTGCTGATCTTCCTGCTCACGTTTTTCATCCCGCGGTTCTCGTCGCTGTTCGCGCAGTTCGGCGGGAATTTGCCGGGGCTGACGAAGGTGATCGTGGCGGCGAGCGGGTTGCTGACGAAATACGGCCTGTACGTCGGCATCGCCGTCGTCTTCGGCATCATCATGGCCCGGCGGGCGCTGACGAGCGAGTCGGGCAAGCGGTTCATCGAGCGGGCGACGCTCCGCACGCCGATCATCGGCCCGCTCGGGGCGCGGTTCGGACTGGTGCGGTTCGCGCGGATGCTGGGGACGCTCGTCGGGGCGGGCGTGCCGCTCGTCGCGTCGCTCAAGGTCGCCAAGGAAGCGCTGGGGAACCAGACGCTCGCCGACAGCATCGGGCGGGCGATCGAAGAGGTGCAGCGCGGCCAGCCGCTCTCGAAGAGCCTCGCCGGCAACGCGATTCTGTTTCCGCCGAGCGTGATCGAGATGATCTCCGTCGCCGAGGAGACCGGCCGGCTCGACAAGGAGCTGGTCCGCATGAGCACGTCCTACGAATCCGAATTAGACCGCGGCCTGCGCCTGGTCGTCGCGATGGCCGAGCCGCTGCTCCTGTTTCTCATGGCCGGCCTGATCGGCACGGTCGTCGTCGGCATGCTGCTGCCGATTTTCAGTCTGCAGGATTTGATCAAGTAGAAGCGAGAAGCGAGAAGTCAGAAGAAAACGTGTACTGCCCGGAGTCTTTCATGCGAATGAACATGCGTAAGTCTGCCGCCCGTCGTGCGTTCACCCTGATCGAGCTGTTGCTCGTGCTCGTGATCATCGCGGCGCTGGCGGCGATCGTCATCCCGAACCTGGCGGGCAAGGGCCAGAAGGCCAAGGTCGAGACGACCAAGGCGTCGCTCGGCGCGATCCAGAACGCGCTGAAGATGTACGAGGTCGAGAACTCGAAATTCCCGTCGACCGAGGAGGGCGTCGGCCTGCTCACGGAGCAACCCGCCGACTCCCCCCTGCTCGAGAAGAAGCACCTGATCGACGCGTGGAACAACGCGTGGAATTACCGCTACCCGGGGACGGTCAACCCCCGCGGGTTCGACATCTTCTCGTCGGGGCCGGACGGGCGTCCGGGCACCGAGGACGACATCTACCCGTAACTGTGGCATGGGCATCCTCCCCATGCTCATCGCGCTCGCAGTGGAACGTTGCTTGGTTTCCGAAATGACCCGCGCTTCGCACCCAACTTCCCGCGCCTTCACGCTGATCGAGCTGTTGCTCGTTCTGGCGCTGCTCGCGCTGGCGGTCGGGGTGGTCGCGCCGTCGCTGCGGGGGTTCTCGCACGGGACCCGGCTGCGCGGTCACGCCGACGAATTCGTGGCCATGACGCAGTACGCCCGCACGCAGTCCGCGACGACGGCCACGGTGTTCCGAGTCACGTTCGACCCGCGCGCGAACAACGGCGCCGGCGCGTTCGAGCTGCACCAATTGGTCGGGAACGAGTTCTCCGCCAACACCGACGAGTTCGACCGCCCCCTGCTCCCGCCCGACGGGTGCCGGATCGAGCTGACCGACCTGACCGGCAAGGCCATCAACTCGATCGACTTCTTCCCGACCGGCCGGGGCGAACCGGCGCGGTTCGTCGTGTTCGACGACCAGCTCGGCCGGCGCGTGACCGTCGAATCGCAGTCCCCCGCCGAGCCGTTCAAGGTCGTCCCGGAGGGTCAACCCCGATGACCCTCGCGCGCCGTCGTCCATCCTCTGCCCTTCACGCGCGTGTGCGCCGCTCCGGTGGCTTCACGCTCATGGAGGTGCTCGCCGCCCTGCTGCTGATCGGGCTCGTGCTGCCGGTCGCGCTGGACGGGATCGGGCGGTGCGTCGACGCCGGGAGCGCCGCCAAGCGCCGGGCCGAGGCCGCCACGCTCGCCGAGGCCAAGCTCAACGAGGTCCTGGTCACCGCGACCCCGAACCTGGCGACCGGCTCGGGCGAGTTCGGCGTCGAGTGGCCGGGGTACAAGTGGGACGTCCAGTCGGTCTCGACCGACTTCAACTTGTACGAGATCACCGTGACCGTCACCTGGGCCGAGCGCGGGGGCGAGAAGTCGCTCCGCCTGTCGACCCTGATGCACGATGCGGCCGCCGCCGCCGAGGGTTCGCAGGTCTCGGCGCCCGTCAGCGCGGGGGGTGCCCAATGAACTCTCGACCATTTTGGCGGAACTCGGTCACTGAAGTGACCAAGCCTCGGCGAACTGCGACGGTGTTGCGCCGACGAGGGTTCACCCTCCTCGAGCTCCTGCTCGCGATCGCGATGTCGGCGTCGGTCATGCTCACGCTTTACATGGCGTTGTCGATCGGCCTCCGCGGGCGCGACACCGTCACCGCCACGCTCGACCCGGTCCGGGCCGCCAACCTCGCCGTCGACATGGCCCGGGCCGACCTCGAGTCGCTGCTCCCGCCCGGGGGTGGGCGCCTGGCCGGGCCGTACGTCGCCACGACCGCGCTGGGCACCGCGCCCAACTCGTTCGCCGACACGCTGAGCTTCTACACGGTGGGGGGGGGGACGGCGTGGATCCCGCCCAAGGACGCCGCCACCGCGGGTCCCGGCGCGTCGAACACGGGCGGCCGCACGTTCGCCGCCCAGGACCCGCTCGACGAGGGCGTCCGCCTGGTGGAGATCGCGCTCCGCACCGACGTCACCCCGAACGTGCTGGTCCGCCGGGTCGTCCGCGACGTGCTCAACCCGGTCCAACCGCAGCCGGAAGAGGAGATCCTCTGCCGGAACGTCCGCTCGTTCCACGTCGAGCACTACGACTACGCGGCCGACGTCTGGGAGCCCGAGTGGCACTCGGACGACCTCGACAACGCGATCCCCAGCGCCGTCCGCATCACGCTCCAGGTCGAGTACAAGCGCCGCGCGTCGGCCGAGCCGTCGGTCTACACGGTCGTCCGCATCGTCCCGATCCCGTGCGCCAAGCCGATCGACCCCGAAGCCGCCACAGGAGGGTTCGAATGACCCTCCACACTCTACACACCGCGCGCCACCGCCGCCGCGGCACGGTCCTCATCGTCTCGATGCTGATCTGCTTCGCGCTCGCCGCGACCGTGCTGACGCTCGGCCGGAGCGTCCGCGTCGAGCTCGCGACGTCGTCCAACCTCGCCGCCTCGATCCAGGCCGCCGCCGTCGAGCGCGGGGCCGAGCAGTACGTCCTGGCCGTCCTCGCCGACAACCAGACCGACGGCTCTCTCCCGGACCTCGAGGAATCGTTCTACAACCAGGTCCCGGTCGGCGACGGGTACTTCTGGGTCCTCCGCCCGGACTACGGCGACACCGCCATGCCCCTGTTCGGCCTGGTCGACGAGTCGGGCAAGGTCAACATCAACTCCGCCGACTACGACAGCCTGATGAAGCTGCCGAACATGTCGACCGAGCTCGCCAACGCGATCGTCGCGTACCGCGGGGCCACGGGCACCACGACCAACCCGGGGAGCGTCGCGACCGAGCCGCAGCAGCTCGGCGGCGGCTTCTACGCGAAGAATTCCGCGTTCGAGACCGTCGAAGAGATCCTCATGGTGCAGGGCGCGACGCGCGAACTGGTGTACGGCAACGGCTCGGCCGGCCCGCTCGGCCAGGCGTCCGGCGGGCTCACCGGCGGCTCGGGCTCGTCCCGCGGCCTGATGACCGACCTCGCCACCGCCCGCGGCCTCTACGACTACCTCACCATCTACTCGCCGACCGCCACCACGCCCCCCGCCGCGGCCGGCGGCGGAGGTGGCGGCGCCGCCGCACCGGCGACCACCGGCCCGATCAACGTCAACGTCGTCAACCAGCGCGACCGCCTCCGCGAGTACCTCCGCACCCAGCTCGGCAACGCGCGGGGCGACGAGGTGATGAACCAGATCCGGCCCAACGACCGGTTCGCCAATTTGCTCGTCTTCTACTACCAGCTCAACCTCAAGCCCGACGAGTTCGACAAGATCGCCGGCGGGATCACCGTCCCGCCGACCACGCCGCGGGCGCTGATCAACGTCAACACCGCCCCGCGCGAGGTCCTGCTGACGATCCCCGGCCTGGAGTCGGGCGACGTCGACAAGCTTTTGGCCGCGCGCCCGGCGACCCCGGGCAACTCGTCCGGGTCGTTCGGCACGGCGTCGTCGTCGGCATCGTCCGACACGACCGGGCCGTCGATCTCATGGGTCGTGGCGGCGCTCGACCGCAACAAGGCGGTCCGGGTCGGCGATTACATTTCCGCCAGCACCACGCGCGTGTCCGCCGACATCCTCGCCGTCAGCGCGAACGGCCGCGCGTTCAAGCGCGTCCGGATCGTCGTCGACGTTTCGGGGGATGCGCCGCAGGTCATTTACCGCCGCGAGATCACCGACCGCGGGTGGCCGCTGGACCCCGCGCTGCTCGAACAGATTCGCGACGGTCAGGCATTGGTAACCACGGGCGCCGGCCTCCGCGGCGGCGCCACCGGAGGCACGTTCCGATGAAGATGCGGGCCAGCAGTTTCCTGGGTCTGGCGGTCGGCGAGCGGTCGATCGTGTGCGCGGAGGTCGGCGCGGGCGCCGGCGACCGGCGCGACGTCCGCCACGCCGCCGCATTCCCGCTCCCCGAGGGCGCGCTCACCGGCCCCGGCGCCGCCGCCCGCCTCGCGCCCACCGGACAGGCCCTGGCCGAGTTCCTCAAGCGGCACGGGTTCGGCGCGAACCGCGCGGTCGTCGGCGTGCCCGCGCGGTGGCTGCTGGCCGTCGAGCGCGACCTGCCCCCCGCCGCCCCCGACGCCGCCAGCGCCATGCTCCGCCTCCAGGCCGAGCGCCTGGCCGTGTCCGAGACGGGCGAGATGGTGTTCGATTACGCCGGCCGCCCGGACGCCAACGCCGCGCGCAAGGTGCTGCTCGTCGGCATTCCCCGCCAGCGCGTGACCGCGATCGAAAAACTTCTCGACGCCGCCGGGATCGACGTCGCCGCCGTCGTCCCATCCTCGCTCGCCCTGGCGGCCGAGGCGTCGGGGCCGGTCGTCGTCCTGGGCCGGACCGGCGCCGAGCTCGTCATGAGCGCCCACGGCACGCCGCGCCTGCTCCGCCACGTGTCCACCCCGCTCGGGAAGGACGGCGGCCCGCCCGCGCTCGGCCCGCTCTCGTCCGAGCTCGCCCGCACCGTCGCCATGTCCGGGGGCGCGACCGGCAACGGCAGCGCCAGGGACCTGGTCCTCTGGGACGGCGTGGGCCTGACCAAGGCGCAGTTCGGGGAGCTCGCCGGCCGCGTCGGCATGCCGGTCACGCCCGGCGACGCGCCGTCCATGCTCCGCGTCGGCACGTCGACGACCAACGGCGCGGCCGCCGCGATGGCGGGCGGCGCGGGCGAGTTCGCCCCGGCCATCTCGCTGGCGCTGGCGGGCCTGGACCGCAAGCGCCTGCCGATGGACTTCACCCGCTCGCGCCTGGCCCCGCCCAAGGTCAAGCGAATCTCCACGCAGGCGCTGTGGGGCATGATCGCCGGCGCGCTGCTTCTGACCGCGCTCGTCTGGCTGTATTGGACCGGCGCCCAGGCCGAGTCCGAGGCCGAGACCGTCGCCGCCACGCGCAAGAAGATCGAGGGCGACGTCAAGACCGCCAAGGCGTCGATCGACACGACCAACTACGGCCGCGGGTTCTTCGACCGCCGCACGCCCGTGCTCGACGTGTTGCTCGAGGTGACCAAGACGATCCAGCCCCAGGACCCCCTCTGGGCCACCGGCTTCACGATCCGCTCGACCGGCACGGTCACGCTCTCCGGCCGGGCCAGCCGCCAGGACATCGTCTACACCCTCCAGAACCGCCTGCTCGAAAACAAGAAGTTCTCCAAGGTCAGCGTCAGCAGCATCAACCAGGAACAGTCCCGCGGCCGCGAGGCCGGCGCCACCAACTTTACGATCACCTTCACCTACAACCCCCTGGCCGGTCCCCCCGCCCCCGCAACGCCCGCGCGACGCTAACTCGCAACTCGCAACTCCCAACTCGCAACTCACCACCCCATGACCCTCAACGACCGCGAGAAAAAAATCGCCCTCGGCACCGGCATCGTGCTCGGCGCGATCGTCTTTTATCAGCTCATCCTCGGCCCCCTCATCGAGTCGCGCGCCCAGGCCTTCGACCGCCTCGACAAGGCGAAGGCCGACCTGGCCACCGACCACCAGACGATGAGTTCCAGCCGCCGACTCGCCGCCGAGTTCGTCAAGATGTCCGGGCCGTCCATGAAGCACGACGCCCCCGAGGCCGAGGGACAGGTGCTCAACGCGATCAGCGAGTGGGCGCGCGAGTGCAATCTGGCACTGGGCTCCGTGAAGACCGAGCCCGGCGAGAAGGAGAAGGGCTTCCAGAAGGTCACGTTCCGCGCGACC
>DASPKW010000248.1:0-3845 GCA_035627895.1 Tepidisphaeraceae bacterium
TGAACCGCCCCCCCTCGGCCGCCGCCACCCCGGTCACCTCGCTCCCGCCGGTGTTCCAGAACAAGAACTACCTGATCCGCCGCAAGGTCCTCAAGATCTTCGGCGGCGCGTTCCACGTCTACGACCCCACCGGCCAGCTCATCGGCTACTCGAAGATGAAGGCCTTCAAGTTCAAGGAGGACGTCCGCCTGTACACGGATGAGTCGATGCAGCGCGAGCTCCTGACCATCCAGGCCCGCAGCGTCATCGACTGGGGCGCGTCCTACGACGTCTGGGACGCCTTCGCCAACCAGAAGGTCGGCGCACTCCGCCGCCGCGGCTGGAAGTCCATGTTCAAGGACGAGTGGCTCATCCTCGACGCCTATGACCGCGAGATCGGCAAGATCCAGGAGGACGGCGCCCTCAAGGCCACCCTCCGCCGCTTCATCGAGTTCGCCGCCGTCATTTTCCCGCAGAAGTACACGGTCACCGTGATGAACCAGCCGGTCGCCGTCTTCAAGCAGAACTTCAACCCGTTCGTCTACAAGCTCAACGTCGACCTGACCCAGGACCCCAACGGCCATTTGGACCGCCGCCTCGCCGTCGCCGCCGCCCTCATGATGGCCGCGGTGGAAGGCAAGCAGGGGTAACTCCTTCGTAGGGTGGGCACTGCCCACCATTCGCGCCATCCGCCCCCGAAGTTAAATGCCGTACTTAGCGGTCGCACCGAAGGTGCACGTGACCGTATAGCGACTGACTGCGCTCGCTCCGCGCACTCGACCCCTTACTGCCCCTCCCGAAGCACCGTCTCCAGCGCACTCGCGAACAACTCGTCGAACGTCTCAAACACCCCCGTCGGCTCCGGCTCCACGTACGCCTGCTTCCGATACCGCCCCGTCGGCACGTGATACGCGTAGACGTACGCGTCGTCCTCCGCAAACACGAGCATCTCCGCGAAGTACCCGCCGAAGTCCTCGCGGTACATTCGCGTCGCCTCGACCACCCCGTTCACGTGCACGTTCGACGGCGGCACCAGCGACGAGATTTGGCTCGCGTACACGTGCAGCCCGTTCTCCCAGAACCCGTTCGTGATCCGCAACAGATCCAGGTACCGCTCCGGCGGCGCCACCCCGAACGCCTCCTTACACGCACGCCTCAGCCGCCCGATTTCCTCCTTCTCGCACGGCGGCTGCAACCGCAGACCCCACGGCGCCAGTTGCCGCCTCACCGCCTCGACCGCGTCTTCGAGTGTCACCATTGCCACATACCTCTACCCGCTGCCTCTTCATGTTTCACGTCTTCATGTTTCACGTTCCCCTCACCCTTCCCCCTCCCTAACCCTCCCCTATAATCCCCGCATGTCCTCCCCCGGGGAACAACCCGCCGACCTCCGCGCCCACCTCCATTCCATCTTCGGCCTCGAAGACTTCCGCCCCGGCCAGCGCGAGGTCATCGAGGACGTCCTCGCCGGCAAGGACGTCCTCTGCGTCATGCCCACCGGGGCCGGCAAATCCCTCTGCTACCAGCTTCCCGCCGCCATCACCCAGGGCCTGACGATCGTCGTCTCCCCGCTCATCTCGCTGATGGAAGACCAGGTCCAGCAGCTTCGGGATGAGTCCATCCCCGCCGCGCTGCTGAACTCGTCCCTCTCGCCCGCCATGCGCCGCCAGGTGATGACCGAGCTCGCCGACGGCTTCAACGGCCTCCTCTACGTCGCGCCCGAGCGCTTCTTCGCCGGCGACTTCGCCGCCCTCCTCCCCAAGCTCGACTGCAAGCTCTTCGTCATCGATGAGGCCCACTGCGTAAGCGCCTGGGGACACGACTTCCGCCCCGAATACGCCCGCCTCGGCGACGTCCGCGAGGCCCTCAACGCCCCGCCCACGATCGCCCTCACCGCCACCGCCACCGCCGACGTCCGCAAGGACATCGTCCGCTCGCTCGGCCTCAAGCGGCCCGCCGTCTACATCACCGGCTTCGACCGCCCCAACCTCCGCTACGAGGCCCGCAGCCTCACCAAGGACCTCGAGAAGAACGACATCCTCGTCGACATGCTCCGCCACGAGCCCGGCTCCGGCATCGTCTACTGCGCCACCCGCAAGGCCGTCGACGAGCTGTCCGAAATCCTCGCCCGCTGCCTAACCGACCGCCCCGTATTCCCCTACCACGCCGGCATGAACGCCGAGCAGCGCACCGAGAGCCAGGAGCGCTTCATGCAGACCCCGCGCGCCGTCTGCGTCGCCACCAACGCGTTCGGCATGGGCATCAACAAGCCCGACATCCGCTTCGTCCTCCACTACAACCTCCCCGGCTCCCTCGAGGCCTACTACCAGGAGGCCGGCCGCGCCGGCCGCGACGGCCGACCCTCCCGCTGCCTCCTCCTCTACGCCTTCAAAGACAAAAAACTCCAGGACTTCTTCATCGGAAAAATCGGCGAGGAAGCCGACGGCCACCTCCCCGACCCCGACTTCCCCGGCCCCGACCCCGAGACCATCGACCTCCTCAAAGACCACGCCCGCAAGAAGCTCGACTTCATGGTCTCCTACGCCCGCACCTTCCGCTGCCGGCGGCAGATGATCCTCGACTACTTCGGCGACGAATCCGAGATCGCCGATTGCGCCTGCGACGCCTGCCGCGCCGGTCGCGGCGAGACGGATGTGGACCTCCGCTCCACGCCCGACCTCTCCGTCGAAGTCTCGGATGAGACGACCACCCTCGTCCGCAAGCTCCTTTCCGCCGTCGCCCGCATGCGCGGCCAGTTCGGCGTCGCCACCGTCGCCGAGACCCTCTCCGGCTCCGAGTCCGAACGCGTCCTCCGCTGGCGCCTCCACGAGCTCTCCGTCCACGGCCTCCTCCGCCAGTACCAGCCCAAGCAGATCGTCGCCATGCTCCACCGCCTCATGGAGTCCGGCCTCGCCCGCCAGCGCGACCCCGACGGCGTCAAGTTCCGCCCCGTCGTCGAGCTCACCCCCTCCGGCGTCGAGGTCATGAAGGGCGCCGCCAAACCCCCCGCCAACCTCCACGACCTCGCCCCTACCGCCCGCCCGGCAGGGGGGTCATCCCACTCCCGCCAGCGCGTCACCCGCCTCGTCGAAGACCTCCCCGAGACCCTCGACCCGGCGTCCGCCGTCCGCTTCGAAAAGCTCCGCCAGTGGCGCCGCCAGGTCGCCTCCGAAAAGGCCCTCCCGCCCTACACGATCTGCCACGACGCCACCCTCAAGCTCATCGCCCTCAAGACCCCCAAAAATGCAATGGAACTAGGCCAAATCAAAGGCATGGGCCCCGCCAAGGTAAACCAGTACGGTCAAGCCATCATCGAGCTCCTCAACCCCCTCGGATAAGCGCGCGTCCCCGTACGGCGGGCCCCGCCCACCGCTCGCGCAACACCATTTGTGGTGCACGCGTCCCGCGTGCCCTAACGGCGCCGATGCGCAAACGCCTCGCGCACCCCGCCCCCGCAGTCCAAGGCCATTACTTAGCGGTCGCACCGAAGGTGCACGTGAGCGTCTCGACATAGCACACGCGCCTCAGCCGCGCACAACAACTCCGGTGAAACTGACGCCCCACTTTATAATCCCGGTGCCTCCTCACCCCGCGCACACTTCCATCCATGTCCTCCGTCGCCCAGCTCAGTCTGCCACGCTCGATCCCGCGCGGCCCGGTGACCGGCCTGGTCCTCCGCGCATGGCACGGTGAGATTGCCACTGGCGAAGCGCGTGATCGCGCCGCAACTCGATGGCGGCTCCTGATCGCCCTGGGAACGCAGGCGCTAGTGATCGGCCTGTGCGCGTTGATCGCAAACCTCTTCCGCGACGCGCAACAGGGCCGGACGGGCGCACTGCTCGCGGGGGCGCTCGTCGGGGTCGTCG
>DASPKW010000249.1:0-4212 GCA_035627895.1 Tepidisphaeraceae bacterium
TTCGTACGGGACGTTCGTGTGGAGGAAGACGACCCACCGGCAGACGTCCCGCCGGACGGCGGCGGGCAGGGCGTACCGGCCGACCAGCCGGTGCTCGCGCAGGTCGCTGTAGAGGAGCCAGCTGCGGGACCAGATGGCGAACAACGCCGGGTCATGTTGCGCGGCGGGCCGGCCCGCGAACACCTCGGCGAAGAAGCGGTCCTCGTACGTGTCGTTCGTGGATCGGCCCGACGCGAACTGGCGCAGGAGCTCGGCCAGGCGCGCCCGGCGATCGCGATCGACGGGCGGCCCGTCTCGCGTGTGAGTCGTGGAGGCCATGGGGTCGCGATCATAACGCCGGGCCCCTCGGCCGTTGCGCGGGGCGCGCCGCGGCCGCAGGCGCCCGCCGGGCGGTCGGTCGGGCGAGACAGACCGCCCCGTCGCGCCAGGGCAATCGCAGATAGCCAAGCGCATCCCGGGTTCGGCGCGTGTTAGGCTTGCGCCCGGCGTAGCTGCGTGGTAAGGGGGTGGTTCGTTCGCGCGGCCACGCGGTTCCGGTCTGATATCCACACGCCGATCAAGGAGCTTGCCCATGGACGGCCGAGCGACCGGGGGTATCCTGCGCGCGTTCCGAGACATGCCCGACCCGCGCGCCGCCAACGTGACCCACAAGCTGCACGACCTGATCGTCATCGCGGCCTGCGCCGTGATCTGCGGGGCCGGCGGCTGGGCCGAGGTCGAGGTGTTCGGGAACAGCAAGCTGGCGTGGTTCCGGACGTTCCTCGACCTGCCGGGCGGCGTGCCGTCGCACGACACGTTCGGGCGGGTCTTCTCGCGCCTCGACCCGGACGCGTTCGAGCGGCGGTTCGTGGCTTGGGTCACGGCCCTGGCCGGGCCGTCGGGCGGGCGGCTGGTCGCGGTCGACGGGAAGGCGATCCGCCGGTCGTTCGAGCACGCGTGGGACGCGAGCGGGATGGCCCACCTGGTCAGCGCGTTCGTCGACGCCAACCGGGTCGTGTTCGCGCAGGTGGCGGTCGCGGGCAAGTCGAACGAGATCGAGGCCATCCCGCGGCTGCTCGCGCTGCTGGACCTGGAGGGGGCGACGGTGACCGTGGACGCGATCGGGTGCCAGACCGAGGTCGCCCGGCAGGTCGTGGACGCCGGGGGGCACTACGTGCTGGCCGTCAAGGACAACCAGCCGACCCTGCACGCGAAGGTCCGCGCCCTGCTCGACGAGGCGATCCTCGACGGGTTCGACGGGATGAGCCACGGGCGGCACGCGGAGACGTGCGGCGGGCACGGGCGGGTCGAGACGCGCCGCGCGTGGGTGACCGACGAGGTCCGCTGGCTCGGCGACGACCTGCTCGCCCGGTGGCCCGGCCTGGCCGCGGTCGCGGCCGTCGAGTGCGAGCGGGCCGTGGCCGGCGGCGCGCGGTCGGTCGAGCGGCGGTACTTCGTCACCAGCCGGCCCGGCGCGGACGCGGCCGCCCTCCTGGCGGCCGTCCGCGGGCACTGGGCGGTCGAGAACAAGCTGCACTGGCAACTCGACGTCAGCTTCCGCGAGGACGAGTGCCGGGTGCGGGTCGGGCACGGGGCCGAGAACCTCAGCCGCCTCCGGCGACTGGCCCTGAACCTGCTGAAGCGGGACCGATCCGCCAAGATCGGGATAGCCGGCAAGCGGCTCAAGGCCGGGTGGGACGAGCACTACCTGCTCCGCCTGCTGACGAGCTAGCCACATGCGATTGCCCTGCCCGTCGCGCCAAGGGGGGGGCGACGGTCGGCCGCGCGGGCCGGGGGCGTGGTATGATCGCCGTGCGGCGCGGGCCACCTCCGTTGCGCCAAGGCCGCCGCGGGTGGGCGGAGTGGCCGCGCGGCAGTTGTGGAGTCTCGTATGAGGACTGACCTGATCCCGCTCGGACGGCTGGCGCGCGTGGTCGTGATCGTGGGGTGTGCGCTCGTCGCACTACCGGCACGCGCGGCCGAGCGCGAGCGGAAGGCCGCGACCACGCGGCCCGCGGCGGCGGAGCAGCGGCCCGTGACGTGCGCCGGGCGGGTCGTGACCCGGAACGGCACGCTCCGGATCGAGCTGACGTTTACGAACCACAGCGATGGGATCGTCGCCGTGCCGCGCGGGCTGGCGAGCGTGATGGTCTCGGACGAGGGGCGCGTCGGGCCCCGGCTGCTGGCGGTCCGCGGGGAGGCACGGTCGGCGGAGCTCTGGCCGGGCGAGTCGCTCGTCACGCGGTGCGCGTTCCCGCCCGACATGCTCGGGCGCGGGCGGCACGAGGTGCGCGTCACGTTCGGGCGCGGGTTCGACCACGTGCCGGTACCGGAGATCGTCTACGACCGGCCCGGCCCCGCGGCCGCCCCCGCCGCGCGTGCGACGGCGCCGACAACCACGACGACGGCCGCGACCCGCCCGGCAACCCCGGCCGGGCTCGACGTGACCCTGCGCGTGCGCGCGCACGGCGGGCGGGCGTACTGCGAGTTCGGCGTGACGAACCTGTCCGACCGTCCCGTGCGGACGCCCACGCTGCCGCGGACGCTGTTCGCCAGCCGGCGCGGGGCCGCCGACCTCGACATGCGGTCGTGGGGGTTCCGGGCCGAGGCGGTCGAGGCGCTCGGGCCGCGCGAGGGCCGCGTCCGCCTGCTGCCGCTGGACGACCTGCCGGCCGGCGCGTACCGGCTGTCGGCGCACATGCCCGAGGGCTTCGCGGGCGCGAAGGTGCACGCGGCGGAGGTCGTCGTCCCGGCCGCCGCCGCCGGCGACGCGCGGGACGGGACCAAATGAGGGGGCGCCGCCGCGCCCCCGCCCGGCGGGCCGCGGTCCATGCCGCGTAGGCCGAGGCGTCTGCGGAATGACACCCACCCTTCGATTGTGCTTTATCTGGCACGCTCTTTTGACGGCGTTCAACCGGCCGGGACGGCCTCAGCGCCCCCGGAACTCCGTCAGCCGCTCTTTCGGCATGACGCGGTCGGCCGCGCTCCCGTCCTCGATGAAGGCGTACACTTCCGCCCCGTCCCCGAGCGCCTGGTCGTCGACCCACCGCAGGTCCTGCAGGCCGGCGAACCGCCACGACACCGGGTCGCCGTCCGTGTTCGCGTACGACTGCTCCGCGGCCGCGCCGAGCTCGACGGCGCGCCGGTACGCCGCCTCCGCGTCCGGCGCGCGGACCAGCCGGTACTGGACGTCGACGCTCGGCGGCTCGTCCGCGGCGGCGCGCCCGCCGACGCGCGATTCGAGCACGAGGATCGCGACGTACCACCGCCCCGGCCGGGCGTCCGATTGCGGCGGGTCTGGCGGGCGTGCGTCGGACATCGCACGTGATGTTACGCCGCGGGCGGCGACCGCATAAGAGGGGCGTTGTTCCGCGGTCCGCCGCGGGCCCACGCGGCCGATCGTCGCTCCGCGATGCCAGATGACGGGCAGTACGCGCGGCGGGCGTGTCGACTCTCCTCATTCGGCCGCCGCCACCGGGGGCGGAGAGCCCGGCCCGCCATCCCGGGGCCCGGCGTGCCGCTACGACCTCCGCGCCACGCCCGACCGGTGCCCGGAGTGCGGGTGGCGGGCGCGATGATCGGGTGGCGAGGGGCAGAGGATATGCGGCCTCGAAAGGCGATTTGCCCTGCAACACCTTGTCGCGGGATTCGATAACCGGGTGGCCGGAGTTCTGGCCGGTCGTGTCGCAGCTCATGCCCGAGGTGCCCTGATGAGCTCGTCCGTGAACCGACGCAGATCAAGCGGCAGGAGGGTTGATTCGGAGCATCAGCGGATCATGGAAATGATCCGAAACTCGGCGTATGACATCGGAAGTACCCTGGCGAAAGGCCCACGCAGTTGAGGTCGGTTCCCACATGAACTAGGGGGAAAACCCCGGGCGAACTTTCTCGCACTTTTATACGTTGACCTGTTATATTCCCCGCCCGTTCCGCCTACGGAGTTTTGGTTTATGGTCGAGCTGATGTCAGGGTTGCCGGTGATGTTCTGTCTCGCGATCGCGACGGCGTCTTGCGCGGGGGGGGCGTACTCGATTTACCGGGGGTTCCAGGCGCTGCCGGAACAACACGTGGACCTGCCGTTCTTCTCGAGCGACCCGGACCACATCACCGAAGAGGGGCGCGTGTGGCGGGCGCGGATCTACTGGTCGGTGGCGTACTTCGTGACGGCGCTGGTGCTGGCGGGCGTGTTCAGCTTGGCGTGATTTAACCACGAAGAACACGAAGGGCACGAAG
>DASPKW010000250.1:0-3621 GCA_035627895.1 Tepidisphaeraceae bacterium
CGGCGACCTGGACGGACGTGTTGACGGCGGCGTAGAAGCCGAGGGCGAGGGATCCGAAGAGGATCAGGAACATCATCGCGATGACGGCGCTCATGCCGGGGCGGGAGCGGCGGTCGCGGAGGGGTCGGCGGGTCGGCGGGGGCGTGGGTCTGTGCATGGCGAGGTCCTCGGGCAGTGCTCCCCGGCGGACGCACTTTCTGGGCACGGACGGGCGGCGGGGACGCGGTCCCGCCGGGCGGACAAGCTTACGGCGACGACGGGTCGGCGTAGGCGGCGATCCAGGTCTGGGTGTAGACGGTGTGGCCGTTGTGGCTGACGGTGACGGTGACCCGGCAGGTCGGGCGCTGGTCGGGGGCGAGGGTCAGGTGGCTGATGGTGGCCTGGAGGTTGGCCGGGTTGATGCTCTCGACCTTGATGGCCTGCGACCAGGCGGCGTAGTCGTTGCTCAGGCGGGCCCGGCGGGCGTCGATCGGGTTGCCGGGGCTGGAGGTCCAGCCGTCGAAGTCGTCGAGGTCGTCGTAGGCGGTGACGGCGGTCTCGCCGGTCTCGGGGCCCCAGTGAGTGGGGGCGGTGGGGTCGGAGTAGTAGAGACTGGACATGGCCTCGCGGACGTTGCCGGCGAGGTTCATGGCGGTCGTGAGCTGGGCGCTCTCCTTGTTGGCGACGGTGCCGGCGCCGAGGAGCTCGAGCAGGGCGACACAGCCGACGCCGATGATCACGGTGGTGATCGCGGCCTCGATCAGGGTGAATCCCCCTTCCCGTTTACGGAAGTTGCGCGGGAATGAGTGCCTCATCAGAAGGGATATCCAATTCGGCGGGGGCGGACGCAAATGACGCGCGGGGGATTTGGGCAAGGTCGTGCTTCGAGCGGCCGGCGTCAGTTGTTCAGACTGCGGCGCGGGCTTGCGGACCCGCTGAGGCGGACGTGGTCCGTGCCGACCTTGACGTCGAGGGCGGCGGTGACGCGGACGACGGCGGTGTGGCCCAGGGCGTCTGCACCGGTCGTCCAGGAGAAGGGGGCGGCCTGGACGTCGTGGGCGATGGGGAATTCGGCGCTCGTGCCGCCGGAGGTGTACTCGAAGTAGAGGACGAGCTGTTTGGTGGCGGGGACGTACTTGTAGACGCGCAGGGCCTCGTTGGCGGGGCGCGTCTCGGCGGGGCGGAGGATCGGCAGGAGCGTGGCGCTCATGCGGGCGGGGTCGATCGAGTCGCACCGGCGGACCTCGGCCATCATCTGGGCCATGGCGACGCGGGCGGACTGGGAGCCGCGGGCGAACGTCTCGGTGTCGGCGATCAGGCGGGTCGACGCGTGCAGGGCGGCGCCGACCGCGACGAGCAGGGTGGCGGTGATCGCGAGGCTGACGAGCATCTCGGGCAGGGACAGCGCGCGCGCGCGGGCAGAGGGCCGGTGGCGGGGGGCGCGGGCGGCGGTCATGGGAGCACCTCGACGTAGGAGGACGGGTCGAGGCGGAAGCGGGTGCCGCCGAGCAGACCGGGGGCGGACGACGAGCCGCCGGTGAAGGTCAGGTGCCCGCCGCCCATCATGGTGAAGGCGGTGTCGGCGAGGTTGATGACGGCCCCGCTGATCGTTCCCTTGTAGCCGTTGGAGATGTCGAAGCTGCTGGCGACGAGGGAGCCGGCGTAGCTGCGGGCGCCGCCGGCGAGGACGAGCTTGTAATTGGGCGCGATGACCAGGGCGCCGGCGAGCTGGCGGACCTCGGCGATGCGCTCGGACGCGGCGAAGGTGGCCGGATCGAGGTTCTCGACGCCGTCGATTCGGACGCCGTTGTCGAGCGTGATCTGGTTCCCTGCCAGCGGGAGGACGGTGTTGTTGTCGGTCACGATCACGCCGGTGACGCGGACGCCGCCGCCGAACGAGATCTTGTTGGGCGACTCGACGTAGATCACGCCGTTGAGGTTGACGGAGTTGCCGAAGTTGGTGTTGGCATTGGCCTTGATGCGGATGTTGGTGAGGGTGGCGGTCGAGGCGATCGACGAGGTGGCGGTGATGACCTTGGGGCCTTGCGGGGCGGTGGCGGAGGGGACGAACTGGGAGAAGACGGACGTGTCGACGGTGGGGAACTCGGGGGCGGTGACGTTGGCGTTGACCTGCCCCATGATCTTGGCGCCGTTGCCGATGACCGGTGGGTTGGCGCCGGCGGTGTAGTTAAAGTCCTGGTTGAGCTTGGCGCCGCCGGACATGGTGAGCGAGGCGACGTTCTGGGCGGTGGTGCTGGTGACGTCGCCGCCGCTGATCTGCGCGCCGTTGCTGAGCGAGACGGGACTGCGGGTGAGGACGCCACCCCCGGGGATCACGTAGGCGGCGGACTGGGGCTTGAACGTGTAGCGGACGGTGCGCTCGATGGCGGACGACCCGGGGGCGCGGCCGATCGCGGAGATCTGGAGGCTCGCGCCGGCGGCGGCGACCTCGAAGCGGACGGTGCCCATTTGCCCGCCGAGATTCATCCAGTTGTAGGTCCCGTTGGCCGAGCGGCCCGGGATGTGAATTCGGGCGGCGGCGGAGTTGGCGTTGGCGAGGGTAGGGTTGACGCCGCCCATGTTCGGGGTGCCGTCGAGCTCGAAGGCGATGCGGGGGAAGACGGCGTCGACGGGGAACTGGCCGGGTGCGGCGGACAGGCTGATCTGCCCGAACTGGGCGCGAAGGTACTGCATGCCGGAGGTGGCGGCGGTCAGGGCGCGGCCGGCGTCGAGCTCGTTGTTGGCGATCTGCACGGTGGTCGTGCTGACGGCATAGAAGCCGACCGCCAGGGACGAGATGAGGACGACGAAGAGCATGGCCAGGACGGCGGCCATGCCGGGGCGGCGGTTGCGGGCGATCGTGAAGTGGTTGGTGGAGTGCTTCGGCGGCGCGGTTGAAGAATTGCCGCGACGCCGCGAAGCGACCGCTGGCGGCCTTTCGTCGGGCGGGCTCCAGTCGTGACTCTGGTGCGTTCTACTAGTTGGCATAGCCCACCAGCCAGCTTTCGGAGTAGACGGCCTTGCCGTGGCGGGAGACGGAGACGGTGACGCGGGAGAGGGGGCGGGCGGCGGGGGCGGCGGTGCCGTGCGGGAGCGCCACGCCGACCGAGTCGGCGCTGACGGTGGTGACGGCGACGGCCTGGGTCCAGCCGGCGAAATCTGAGCCGAGCGGGGTGGCGCAGCCGTCGATGGGGGTGCCGGGGCTGGTCCAGCCGTCGAAGTCGTCGACGTCGTCGAATTGCGCGGCGGTGGATTCGCCGGCCTCGGGGCCCCAGTGGGTCGGTTGCGACGGGTCGGCGAACGCGACGCGCGCCATGGCCTCGCGGACGTTACCGGCGAGGTTTTGCGCGGTCGCGAGTTCGGCGCCCTCGCGCGTGGCCATGGCGCCGGATGCGAGGAGCTCGAGCGTGGCGACGAACCCGACGCCGACGATCACGGTGGTGACGGCGGCCTCGATCAGGGTGAACGCGCGGGTGCGCGAACGGCGACGAACATTGTTCAAGAAAGCAAACCCCATCACCTTGCTATCGGGTGACGAAGGGGGATGCTCCAATGGGTTGTCCCCGGGGATTATCGGGCGCCGCTCGAACGAAAGCGGCATGGTCACCTGAGGTAACCATGCCGCGCGTCGCCTCGTGTCGT
>DASPKW010000251.1:0-16209 GCA_035627895.1 Tepidisphaeraceae bacterium
TCCTTTACGTCTTTTCGGTTTTCGTTTTCAATCCAGCCGTCATTCCCGAAAAGGAGCTCGCCATGTACGTCGTCATCGTCACGCTGAACGTCAAGCCCGAGTCGGTGGAGGAGTTTGTGCGGATCACGCTGGACAACGCGAGCAACTCGCGGAAGGAGCCGGGGAATCTGCGGTTTGATGTGGTGCGGGGCGAGGACGACCCGGGCCGGTTCCACTTCTACGAGGTCTACGAAACCAAGAAGGACTTCGCGTACCACCAGCAGCAGCCGTACTACTTCCGGTGGCGGGACGCGGTGGGGGCGCTGCTCGTTCAGCCGCGGTCGGCGACGCGGAATACTACGGTGTTCTATGGAGAGAGTGAGACGTGATTCGATGGGGTGTCGTAGTCGCTAAGCCGCAAGCGGCAGGCGGGGGCTACTTCCCCCCGCGCAGCTCGATCATCGATTCACCCAGTGCCCGGCCGATCGCGATCATCGTCTTGGGGCTGCCGAGGTAGTGGTACGGGAAGTCGCTGCCGACCTTGTTCCACGCCTCGACGTTCTCCTTCCACCCCTTCTTGAAGACGGCCTCGGCGTCGGTGTCCCAGAAGACGTCCGTCTTCACCAGGGCGACGTTGCCCTTGAACTCGGGCAAATCGGCGACGGCGGCCTGGGCGTCCTTGAACCGCTTGGTCTTCGGGCTCGCGCCGGCGCCGTCGACGCCCATCTGGCCGATGACGAAGGGAAGGTTCGGCGATTTCAGGTCCCGGCGAATGTCGCGGATCATGTGAGCGAGGTTGACCGTGTGCTCGGCCGTCGCGGCGTCGTCGATCATGTCGTTCCAGCCTTGGAACCACGCGAGGCCGGCGAGCTCGTAGCCCTGGTCGGCGTAGCCCGGGACGTGGGCCTTGATGTCCTTCAGCGTCGTCGTGACTTCCTCCAGCATCGCGCGGTACGTGGCGCCGTAGCTCGCCTTGATCTCGTCGATCGTCGTCGCGGGCTTGCGCTTCTTCGCGTTCTCGAGCTGCTTGTCGAGCACGGCTTGCGGCGGCAGGCCGGCGCTGGGAGAGCGGAAGTCGCGGTAGACGCTCCGGCCGCCCCACGCGGTCTTGATCAGGAGCACGGGCTGGTCGTACTTGTCGCCGACGACCCACCCGAAGCCGAGCTCGGGCCCGATGCACTTGGGGCTGCCGAAGCCGACGGTGAGCGGGCCCTTGCGGTCGAGGAACTTGATCGACACGTCGCCGCGGCTCGCCCACTGGTCGCCCTTGCGGAACGGGGCGTACAGGTCGCGCGTCGCGGGCCGGCCGGCCTGGTAGTCGACCAGCGTCATCTTCGCCTTACCCTCCATGTTCGACTGCCCGGCGAGAATGAACACCTTCACCGGCTTGGGCGGGTCGGCGGCGAACACGGGAAGGGACAGGAGCGTGATGACGAAGAGGACGAGTCGTGCGGTGGTCATGATGATGCGTAGTGGGGTGAGGGGCGACATGTTGCGGTTCGAGGCAAAACCGAAACGGCGAAGCACTCGCCGTCGGCGTGTTCGTTGTCATTCCGAGGTACTCCGAGGAATCTGGCTTTCCACGGGGCGGCCCGTTCGACGTTGGCAAATGGTGTGCGAACGCTGAGCACCAACATCCGGCGGGCCGCGACGGTCCGGCCAGATTCCTCGGAGTACCTCGGAATGACAGGAGGGACGCCTCGGGCGCGAATGCCGCCGTTCGTCACCCGCACGCACGGGCGGGACGAATGGCTGTATGATCGCGGTGATGAACGCGTTCGAATCCTTCGGTGTCGGTCGCGTCATCTTCGGTCGCGGCGTGATTACCAAGTTGCCGGATGTCCTCGCCGCGCTCGGCCGCCGCGCGATCGTCATCTACAACGGCGAAGGCCTCGGCGAGCGCGTCGCCGCGCTGGCCGAATCCGCCGGCGTCGTGTGCGTCGTCCGCCGGCAGCGCGGGGAACCGACCGTCGCGGACGTCGATGCCCATGTCGCCGAAGCGCGTAAGGCGGAGTGCGACTGCGCCATTGGCGCGGGCGGGGGCAGCGCGATCGACGCCGCCAAGGCCGTCGCCGGCCTGCTGACCAACGGCGGCGCGGTCACCGACTACATGGAAGTCGTCGGGCGGGGGCAAAAGATCACGCGCCCTGCCGCCCCGTGGGTCGCGATCCCGACGACCGCGGGTACCGGAGCGGAGG
This sequence comes from Tepidisphaeraceae bacterium, assembly GCA_035627895.1. GTDB lineage: Bacteria > Planctomycetota > Phycisphaerae > Tepidisphaerales > Tepidisphaeraceae > DASPKW01. The sequence goes on from DASPKW010000251.1 coordinate 2,178, forward strand.
CGACGCGGAACGCCGTCATCGGCCTGCCCGCGAAGCGGTTCAAGGCGAGCGTGCGCAGCGAACTCCTCCTGCCCCGCGTCGCGATCATCGATCCGGAGCTCGGCGTATCCGTCCCCCCTGCCGTGACGGCCGCTTCCGGGATGGACGCGGTGTGCCAGTTGATCGAGTCGTACACGTCGACGGGCGCGAACCCGGTGACGGACGCGCTAGCGCTCCGCGGCCTGGCGATGGCGACGCCGGCGCTGTCGCGCGCGTACGCGGACGGTGGCGATCTGGAGGCCCGCGAGGCGATGGCGGTGGCGGCGTACTTGAGCGGTGTCACGCTGACGAGCGCGGGCTTGGGCGCGGTGCACGGGTTCGCCGCGCCGCTCGGGGCGAACTTTCCGGTACCGCACGGGGTGGTCTGCGCGGCACTGCTGCCGCACGTTATTGCGGCCAATGTCGCGGCGGCGCGGGCGGAGAACCTGTCCCAGACGGTGCGTCGTTATGACGAAGTCGCCCGCGCGATGGACGTGCCCGACGTCGCCGCGCATTGTGCCGCGTGGGCCCGCGAGTTGGCGATCCCGGCCTTCAAGGCGTTTGGTCTGACCGACGCGCACGTCCCGGAGGTGGTCGCGCTGGCGCGCACGGCGAGCAGCATGAAGTTCAATCCGGTTGTGCTGAGCGACGACGCGCTCGCCACCGTCCTTAAACGCGCGATACGAGGCGAATGAGCGACCTCGCAGCGCAGGAGCGGTTGCTTCATCCTTGCGCGTGTCCGACCGCGGCTCTTGCGCTGGCAGCGCGCGGCCTGCGAATACCGCGCCGACGCGCTCGCCTGCGGGCGGCGCTGCGCGTGCCCTACGGGTCGCGGCTAAACGGGAGGGGCGCGTTGCCCGTCACGTTTTACCGTTCGACGCGCGCCTTCACTTGATAAACCCGTTCACGTCGCCGTTGAGCTTCTCCAGCGACTCGTAGTGGTGGTACATCATGTGCCCGCCCTCGTAGTACGTGTGCCGAACGTTCTTCCGCAGGCGCTCGGGCAGGCCCATGTGGTTGAGGGTGTAGTCGGTCGCGAAGTAGGGCGTGGCCATGTCGTAATAGCCGCTGCAGACGAGCAGCCGCAAATGCGGGTTCTTGGACATCGCGCGCTGGAGGTTGTCGGCGACGTAGAGCCATCCGGAGTTGCCGCCGCGGCCGCCCCAGTTCCACGGGTGCACGCGCGGGCTGAGGAACTCGTACGTGTGCTCGGAGTCGAATTTGAGGTCTTGGCGGACGTAGCGGTTGAACGACGAGTTGTAGACGCCGACGTAGAGCGACAGGGACGGGTCGTACTCGGCGTGCGTCGACGTGGGCTCGGTCGAGTCGCCGAGGATGCGCCCGTCGAAGCGGCCCAGGATCTGGCGCTTGGCCGCGAGCAGTTCCTTCTGGAATTCCGACGGGGAGACGCGGAGGTCGTTCTTCTCGATGAACGCCTCGGGCAGGCCGGAGTAGCGAGCCATCGCGGCGACGACGGCCTTGCGGTCTTCGCCGCGCAGGGAACTGCCCTTGAGGAGGGCGGGCGTGTACTTTTCGGTCACCCAGGCTTCGACCTCTTTGCGTAACTTCTCGGGGTCGGCCATCAGCTCGGTGGCCAGCGCCTTGTGGTAGATCGCCGACGCGGTGAACGTCGGGAAGAACAGGGCGTAGGGCAGGTCGTTGCCGCTGTTGGCGGAGATCGTCTGGAAGTTCAGCACCGTCGAGATCAGGATCACGCCCGACAGGGCCATGCCGTAGCGGTCGTGCAGGTGCTCGGCCAACATCGCGCACCGGGTCGTGCCGTACGACTCACCCGCAAGGTACTTGGGCGATCCCCAGCGATTAGCGCGATTGAGGTACGTGCGGATGAACTCGCCGACGGACTCGATGTCCTGCTGGACGCCGTAGAACTCCTCGCCCTTGACGCCCTCGGCCGGGCGGGAGAAACCGGTGCCGACGGGGTCGACGAACACCAGGTCCGTCGTGGTCAGCCAGGTCGTCGGGTTGTCGACCAGTTTGTACGGCGGGGCGGCGGGGTAGCCCTCGGGGTTCAGATCGATCCGCTTGGGCCCCGCCGTCCCCAGGTGCAGCCAGATGGCCGCGGCGCCGGGCCCCCCGTTGAAGACGAACGTGATCGGCCGGGCCTCGCGCTGGGCGGCCGACTGGTCGGCCAATTCGTACGCCGTGAAGAAGAAGCCCGCCTTGGGCTTGCCCGCGTCATCCTTGACGGGCAGCGTCCCGGCGGTCGCGCGGTACTTCAGCACCTTCCCGCCCGCGACCGTCATTTCGTGCTCGGTGACCGACGACTTGTCCGCGACCGGCACGGGCGCGGGTTGCGGCGCCGGCCGGGTCGCGGGAGCTTCCTGCGTCGTCGCCGTCGCCGGCCCGCGCGGCGCGCGCACGGGCTGAGCAAGCGAGGTGAACGACATCGATCCCAGGAACACGGCTAAGGCAAGCGCGCGGCGACTGATCATGGCCGCAGATCGTACTCCCTCTCCCAGCGGCGGCAACAAACGCATTTGGCGAAGTCGCTCGACTCGCCGCGGGGGGCGCACTCCCTCTCCCAGCGGCGCCAACAAGCGCCGCCTCCCCATGTGCGCCATTCGCCGCGGGGAGAGGGCCGGGGAGAGGGCCGAACCCCCACGCCGCGCCCGCCCGCGCAGTCGACACGCATCAGACGTGGTTTTGCTGGTCCGGCTTCGGCTTGGGCGCTTCTCCGAGCAAGTCCAGCAAGTCGTCCTCGCTTGCGCCGCCATGCCCACCGGCCGCGTGGTCGTCCGCCAAATTGATGTGGTCGTCCTCCGCCAGCTCCAGCAGTTCCTCGTGCTCCTCCAACTGCTCGTTCGCCGGCCCCGTCGCTTCACCGGGCTCTTCGGCGACCTCCAGCAGGTCCTCGACCGGCCCGCGCGGCGCCTCGTCCATCGGCAGCGGCCCGTCCGTCTCGGCCGACCGGTCGACCGCCGCAGGCTCGTGACCTTCGACCCCGCCGATCGCCAGGTCGTCCGCGAGCCCGACCTCCTCCGTTGGCGCGGCTTCGTCGTCGCCGGACATCGCGATCGGCGGGTGCTCGACCGCCTCGTCCAACAGGTCCGGCCCGCCCGCCGCCAGCGGCTGCTCGAGCAGATGCGTGCCTTCGCCACCCCCTGCGGAGCCGTCGCGCGCGTCGGCGAGTTCCATCGCCCCTTCGGCCGCCGCCTGCGGCACGTCCTCGAGCGCCAGCGGCTCGTCGGTCTCCATCGGGATCGGCCCACCCGACGCCCCCGGATGATCCGCGTCGTCCAGATCCAACGGCAGCGGCGCGTCGTCGGCCGGCAGCAGGTCGTCTTCCGCCTGCGCTCCCACCGGCTCGCCCGGCGCGGCGATCTCCTCCAGCGGCCCGGCATGGTCGTCGCCCAGCAGGTCGAGCTCGTCCTCGTCCGCCGCGGCCGGGGGTGGCGGCGTGGGCGCGGAGCGCACGGGCATCGTCGGCCGCCGCGGCATCGACGCCGACGTCACCGGCGCGGCCGGCGCCACGTCCTCGAGCACATCCAGCGGCTCGTCGTCCACCGTCGGCGCGTTCCCGTTCACCGGGTGCAGCAGGTCGTCCTCGTCCGGAAGCTCGATCAGTTCCCCGTGCGCGTCCGGCACGTCCTCGTCCGGCAATTCCTCGAGCTCGTCCTCGTCGTCCGGCAGTGGCGTGAGCGCGTCGTCGTCGTCGTCCGCCATCGCCGCCGCGCCGGCCCCAATCGCCGCCCCCGCCGCCAGCCCGCGCGCCGCGCCCCCGCCGCGCCGCACCGGGGCCTGACGCGTCTGCGGCACGTCGTCCTCGTCCGGCAGCTCTTCCAGCACGTCGTCGTCGCCCGCGGCCGCCGCGTTGCCGAACGGCTGGATCTCGTCGTCCGTCGGGTGCCCGTCGATCTGCACGACGAACGTCACCGGCCCGACCTGCACCGTGTCGCCGGGCGACAGCACCGCCTCCTGCACCCGCCGACCGTTGCAGAACGTCCCGTTCGACGAACCCAGGTCTTCGACCCGCAGCGAATCCCCCTCGCGGATGAACCGGCAGTGCTTGCGGCTGATCTCGTTCAGCGGGATCATCAGGTCGCAGTCCTGCCGGCGCCCGATGACCGTCATCTCGCGGGACAGGGAGAAACTCCGACGCTCGCCGTCGTTGCGGAACATGACCAAGACCGCTTGCATTGAGATGTGCCTTCCGGAAAGAGATGGCGGCGCCTAACGTACGACGGCATCACCGCGGGATCCGGGGACGAGCAGTCAGTAACCTAGCCGCGCGTAAACGGTTGGGCAAGCAATCCCCGGGCGCGCGCCACGCCCCCGACCCGATCGCCACAGATGAGGCTGGAACAACCCACCGCCCACCCCCCCGACCGCCGGCAACTCGCCGCAACCGACGTTCCCGCCGCCGACGTCCCGGGCCTGTACGTCCACGTCCCGTTCTGCTTCCACAAGTGCCACTACTGCGACTTTTACAGCATTACCCGGCAGACGCCCGAGCGCATGGCGCGGTTCGTCGACCTCGTGCTCCGCGAGGCCGACATGTGGGCGGGCAGCCACGTTCGGGTTCGGCCGCAGTCGGTTTTCTTCGGCGGCGGGACGCCGTCGCTGCTCGAAGCGTCGCAGATGCGCCGCCTGATCGCCGGCCTGCGCGACCGATTCGACTTTGACGCCTGTGACGAGTTTACCGTCGAGGTGAACCCGGCCACCGCCTCGGCCGAGTATTGCGAGATGCTCCGCGCGGCCGGCGTCGACCGCCTGTCGTTCGGGGCACAGAGCTTCGACCCCGCCGAGCTCAAGCTGCTCGAGCGCCACCACGACCCGGCCGACGTCCCCGCCAGCATCGCGCTCGCCCGCGCCGCGGGGTTCGCGCGCCTTAACGTCGATTTGATCTACGCGCTGCCCGGCCAAACCGTCGACCAGTGGGCCTACTCGCTCGACCGCGCCATCGAGCTCGCCACGCCCCACGTCTCCTGCTACGCGCTGACGTACGAGCCGAACACGGCCATGACCGTCCGCAAGCGCCTGGGCCAGTTCGTCGCGTGCCCCGACGAGCTGGAGCTCGACATGATGCGGTACACGCGCGACCGCCTCGGCCGGGCCGGCCTGACCGCCTACGAGATCAGCAACTACGCGGTCGAAGGCGAGGCCTGCCGGCACAACCTGCTTTATTGGACGGGCGGGAGCTACATCGGCCTGGGCCCGTCGGCCGCGTCGCACGTCGAGGGGTGGCGGTGGAAGAACCGCCCGCACCTGGGCGAGTGGGAGACCGCCGTCGATGCGGGGCATTTGCCGGCGGCGGACTTCGAGGTGTTGACGCCGGCCCAGCGCGCGGGCGAGTGGGTCATGCTCCGCATGCGCCTCGCCGGTGGCATCCAATTCTCGGACTACGCCGAGCGGTGGGGACGGGACGCGCGCGCGGTTTACGCGCCCCAGCTCGCGCAGCTCTCGAAGGTGGGCTTGCTGGACGTGACGGGGGAGCGGTTCGCGTTATCGGAGCGCGGCATCGCCGTCGCCGACGCGGTCGCTGGGGAATTCCTCGCCGACTGACGGACGAACGCACCACGGAGACACGGAGTCACGGAGAGCTCGGAACAGACCTCAAATCTGAATCGACAGCTCCCTCTTCCACACTCTTGTTCTCTCCTCCGTGTCTCCGTGCCTCCGTGGTGAACTCTTCCGGCCGATCTCGCTCACGAACGTCTCATATCTCCGCCCCCGCCTAATCAACCCCACCGGCAGTGTCGATAGACCCGGCAGGAATTGCCGGTGTCGGGCGCGCTCCTCGTCGCGCCCGCCGCGCGCAACGGCCCGGCCCGCACGGGTTCGTCTGCCGTCACGGATTACCCCGTTTGCCCGACCGGCGGGCGAATCGTAGGTCTGACGCGTGCACTGCGCCGCCGGGCGCGACGCGCACCGCCCGAGGAGTGGAGAGAGAAACCATGTTCGGCTTCCTCAAGAAAATCGTCGCCCCCACGGCCAACCCGATCGGGGTGGACTTCGGGACCGACTGCCTGCGCATGGCCCAGGTGCAGACGATCGACGGCGAGCCGCGGATCGTCGCCGCGGGCAGCGCCGACGTCCCGTCGCACGTCCGCAACGACCCCGCCGCCCGCGCCGCGTTCTTCGTCGAGACCGGCCGCGACCTGCTCGCCCAGGGCAAGTTCAAGGGCCGCCAGGCCGTCCTCGCGCTGCCCGCGGCCCAGATGTACATCCAGCACCTGCGCATCCCGCGCCTGGACGACGAGGCCACGCGCAAGGCGCTGCCGTGGGAGGCCCGCGGGAAGATCCCGATCGACCCGTCGCACGCCCTGCTCCGGCACACGATCGCCGGCGAGATCTACCAGGACTCCGAGCCGCGGAACGAGGTCATCCTGATGGCCGCCGCCCGCGACACCGTCAACACGCTGCTCGGCAGCGCGGCCAAGGCCAAGCTCGACGTGATCGGCATGAACGTCGAGCCGATGGCGATCGTCGACTGCTTCGGCCACATCTACCGCCGCAAGACCGACCAGACCGCCGTCGTCTGCTTCGTCGACATCGGCTACAAGTCCACCCGCGCCGTCATCGCGTGCGGCCCGCGCATCCTGTTCGCCCGGTCGATTCCGGTCGGCGGCGAGCACTTCAACCGGGCCGTCGCTCAGGTGCTGTCGATCGGGCAGGAGGAGGCCAAGCTCCTCCGGATCAAGCTCGCGCAGGCCCAGCCGTCGCTCGACGAACACCGCGCCCGCCAGGAGATCCGCGCCGCGGAGACCTCGGAGGCGGCCCCTGCGGAAGCGGAAGAGTCCGGCGGGTTCGCGCTGCTCAACGTGTCGCTCGCAAAAGCAGAGAAAGAGGGCAAGGGCGGAGTGGCGACGGCTCCCGCGCAGGCGAGCGGGGCAAAGCCGCAAGCGGCGAAGGCCGGCGGCGCGATGCCGAGCGACCCCGGCGAGCAGATCGTCCTGGTCGAAGAGGCCTGCCACGAGCCGCTCGTCCGCCTGGTCGAAGAACTCGACCGCTGCCGCCGGTACTACGAGGCCACGTTCCCGTCCAAGCCCGTCGAGAAACTGGTGTTCGTCGGCGGCGAGGCCCGGCAGCGCCGCCTGTGCCAGAACGTCGCCCGCGAGATGTCGCTGGCGGCGCAGGTCGGCGACCCGCTCGTCCGCATGGGCCGCCTGAGCGAGGTCGGGATCGAGAGCGGCATCGACCGCCGCCAGCCGCAGCCCGGGTGGGCGACGGCGATCGGCCTGAGCCTGGGCCCGATTGCCGGGCAGGCCGTGTCGGGGGCCACCGAGTAACCCAGTCACGCACGGATCCGCAGCGCGGAGAGCACACACACCATGTCATCCCCGAACCAACTCAGCTTCCTGCCCGACGACTACCTCGACTCCAAGCGGCAGAAGCGCACGAACGTCCTGCTGTCGGTCGTGTTCGTCGCGATCGTCGCCGCCGTGTGCGGGGGCGGCTGGTACACCAAGCAGGAGCTCCGCAAGGCCGAGACCGAGCACGACGAGGTCGACCGCCAGTTCGCCGACGCCGCCAAGCGGATCGAGCAGGTCCGCCAGATGCAGGACCAGCAGCGGCGGATGGCCGGGCAGGCCGAGCTGACCGCCTCGCTCCTCGAAAAGGTCCCGCGCAGCTTCCTGCTCGCCGAGATCACCAACGCGATGCCCGCCGGCGTCTCGCTGCTCGACGTGATCCTCGACTCGAAGGTCCGCGCCGCCCCGGCCGCGGGCGCCGCCAAGAGCCAGTTCGACGCCAAGCGCGCCCAGCAGGGCGCCGCGGCCAAGGGCCCGGCGGCCCCCCAGGTGAAGAATTACGACGTCACCCTCCGCGTCCAGGGCATCGCCGACAACGACGTCCAGGTCGCCCAGTTCATGGCCAAGCTCAACACGTCCAAGCTCCTCCGCGACGTGAACCTGGTGATCAGCGACGAGTACGTCCTGGGCGGCAACAGCGCCGCCAGCACGGCCGGCGCGAGCGACACGAAGATGCGCAAGTTCCAGATCGAGATGGCCCTCGACCCGGCCGCCGAGATCACCGCCGGCACCGCAGCCGGCATCAAGACCGCCGCGACCCCGCTGGACAAGTAGACCCCGGTTCGACCGACCGAAGAGGGAGCACCGTTCGTGTGACCGAGACGGAGACCTGCAATGAAGTTCGGAATGCGTGAACTGGCGTTCGTCGGGCTCCTCGTGGCGATCTGCGCGACCAGCGCGATCGGCCTGAAGAAGATGTGGGAGCGCCGCGACTTCTGCCTCGCCGAGACCCAGCGCAAGCAGAAGATCCTCGGCGGGCTCAAGGAGTCGACCCGCGGGATCAAGGACCTCGAGACCAAGATCAAGGAGCTCAAGGATGCGATCACCTTCTTCGAGGGCAAGCTGCCCCAGGAGAAGGAGATCGACAAGATCCTCAAGGAAATCTCGCAGATGGCCGAGGCCAACGCGCTGCAGACCAAGACGGTCAAGACGCTCAAGAGCGAGCGGGCCGCCAACTTCAGCGAGCAGCCGATCGAGTGGAGCATGTCCGGGAACTTCAACGGGTTCTACGCGTTCATGCTCCAGCTCGAGAAGCTCCCCCGGATCACCCGCGTGACCAACATGGCCCTGACCAAGATCACCGACCAGGACGGCGCCATGCAAGCAAAGGTGACCCTGCGGATCTTCTTCGAACCCGAGACCGGCTCGTCGAAATTCGCAGCGACCAACTAACCGAACCAGCCCGACCCGCGCGAGCACGCACAGTCAGCAGGTGGAGCCCCCCATGAGCAGTGAAGACCTCGAATCCGAGTCGGGCGAATCCCAGGACCCGACCGCCGACCTCGACCTCGGCCAGGGCGAGACCGAGTACGTCGTCGCCGAGCCGAAGAAACCCTTAAGCGCCGCCACGTTGATCCTGTTCGCGGTCTTCGGCGCCGCCGGCCTGGGCAGCTACTTCCTGCTCGTCAAGCAGGGCCCGTCGGCCAGCGCGGCGACGGCCGCCGACCCCAAGGCCGACCAGGTCATCGGGCAGTTCATGACCGACAAGAACCAGAACTTCGCCCAGATGCAGAAGATGCTCCGCGACACCGACGCCGTCGTGAAGCAGTTCCTGACCTACCCGAGCGTGACGCAGGTGCCGCTGACCGACCTCCGCACCAACCCGTTCCAGATCGCCGCCGCCGACGAGTCCGCCAAGCCCACCGGCAAGGAGGCCGAGCGCGAGAAGAAGCGCAAGGAGGAGGAGCGCCAGGCCGTCCTCCGCGGCGTCCAGAACCTCCAGCTCCAGTCGGTCATCGCGTCCGACCGCAGCAAGTCCTGCATGATCAACAACGTCCTCTACACCGAGGGCCAGCAGGTCGACGCGTTCACCGTCGAGAAGATCGCCCCCAACGCCGTCATCGTCCGCAACGGCGCGTACCGGTTCGAACTGCGCATGCAACGGTAATGCGCCGATCGCCGCGTGCGGCTTAGCGACAGAGATCCCCCGCCCGGAAGGACCAGCATGTTCGGACGCAAGTCATCCTCGGACAAACCCGCCGTCGAACCGGTCCGCCCGTCGAAGACCGCCCACGACGCCGGCGAGTCCGCCCCCGACCTCGAGGAGCTCTGGTCCCCCGCCCAGTCCACCCGCGCCCGCAAGACCGTCGAGCAGCTCCTCCTCGAGCGCGGCCAGATCCAGGAGGAGCACCTCACCCAGGCCCGCACCGTCCAGGCCCAGACCTCGGGCAAGAGCATCGTCCAGGTCCTCCTGACGATGAACGCCGCCACCGAGGGCCAGATCCTCTCCGCGCTCGCCGAGGCAAACAATCTCACATACGAGGTGCCCGAGAAGTCCGCGATCGACGCCCAGGCGTTCGCCCTGCTCACGCCCGACTTCATCCGCAAGCAGAACATCCTCCCGGTCCGGTACGAGGCCGACGGCAAGGTGGTCGTCGTCGGCATGGCCGACCCGACCAACGTCTTCGCGATCGACGAGGTCCGGCGGAAGCTCCGCAAGGACGTCAAGGTCGTCGCCACGCCGTCGGCCGACATCCACCGCCTCGTCGAGCAGATGACGACCAACGCCGTCGACATGAAGGTCGACGAGATCATCAAGGACATCAACGAGGACGACGTCCAGCTCGTCAAGGAAGAGACCGGCGACGACCAGGACCTGACCAAGCTCGGCAACGAGTCCCCGATCATCCGGTTCGTCAACTACCTGATCTTCGACGCGCTCAAGCAGGGCGCCAGCGACATCCACATCGAGCCCAAGGAGAAAGGGCTCAAGATCCGCTACCGCATCGACGGCATCCTGTTCGAGGCGATGAACCCGCCGCACACGATGCACGCCGCCGTGATCTCCCGCCTCAAGATCATGGCCAACCTCGACATCGCCGAGCGCCGCCTCCCGCAGGACGGCCGCATCCGCGCCGTCGTCAACGGCCGCAAGATCGACCTCCGCATGAGCACCCTGCCGACCGCCAACGGCGAGAAGTGCGTCATGCGCATCCTCGACACCCGCTCGATCAACGTGAAGCTCGAGGACCTCGGCTTCTCCGAGAACACCTACACCATCTGGACCAAGCAGGTCGACCAGCCCCACGGCATCCTGCTCGTCACCGGCCCGACCGGCTCGGGTAAGACGACCACCCTCTACTCGTCCCTCCGGTGCATGGACGGGAACAAGCTGAACATCAGCACCGTCGAAGACCCGATCGAGTACCAGCTCGCGACCGCCAACCAGGTGCAGGTCCACGAGAAGATCGGCATGACGTTCAGCGCCGCCCTCCGCTCGCTGCTGCGGCAGGACCCGGACGTCGTCCTGCTGGGCGAAATCCGCGACCCCGAGACCGCGCTCATCGCCGTCCAGGCCGCCCTGACCGGCCACCTCGTGCTCTCCACGCTGCACACGAACGACGCCCCCGGGTCGATCACCCGCCTGATCAACATCGGCGTCGAGCCCTACCTGATCAGCGCCGCCGTCAACGCGATCCTCGCCCAGCGCCTGGTCCGCAAGATCTGCCAGAACTGCAAGGAGGAGCACCGCCCGAGCGACGACATGCGCGAGTTCCTCACCCTCCAGGGCTTCGCGTCCGACGTCATCTACAAGGGCAAGGGGTGCGACCGCTGCCGAAACACCGGCTACACCGGCCGGCTCGGCATCTACGAACTGATGGTCATGGACGACTCGCTCCGCGACTTCGTCACCCGCAACCCCGACGTGACCCACCTCCGCAAACTCTGCCGCGAGCGCGGCCTGGTCACCCTCCGCCAGGACGGCTTCGACAAGGTCATGAAAGGCATGACCACGATCGACGAAATCCTCCGCGTCACGGAGGGGAACTGATGACCTCAACCCAGACCCTTCTCGCCGCAACCGTGAGAACTGTCATCCCGAGGTACTCCGAGGGATCTAGCCCCGAATCCCAAGGCCCATCGGACCTCACCACGGCCCTCTCGAACACCAGCCCTTAGCCGTCAGCCGATTCCCGCCGATCCAACTATAGCACGGCAATTCCCGCCGACCAGAAATCCCCGAGCCACCCATGATCAACGACATCCTCCGAGCCGCGGTGCAGAACAAGGCGTCGGACGTCCACATCACCGTGGGCGCCCCCCCGCTCTTCCGCGTGAACACCGTCATGGCCCCCAGTGACTTCCCGATCGTCACCCCCGAGGGCGCCCTCCGCCTGCTCAAGGAGATCCTCCCCGAGAAGCGCTTCCCCGGCTTCGAAGAGCTCCGCGACGCCGACTTCTCTTACGAGATCCCCGGGGTCGGGCGGTTCCGCGTCAACGCCCACTACCAGCGCAAGTCGATCGCGATCGCGATCCGAACCATCAACGACAAGGTCCGCCAGATCGAGCAGCTCTTCCTGCCCGAGATCTGCTCCAAGCTGACGCACCTCCCGCGCGGGCTGATCCTGGTCACCGGCCCGACCGGCTCGGGCAAGAGCACGACGCTCGCCGCCATGGTCGACGCCGTCAACCGCCGCGACGCCGGCCACATCATCACGATCGAGGACCCGATCGAGTACGCGTTCGTCTCGGCCAAGAGCTGCATCGAGCAGCGCGAGATCGGGTCCGACTGCCCGACGTTCCACTCCGGCCTGCGCCACGCCCTGCGCCAGGACCCGGACGTCATCCTGGTCGGTGAAATGCGCGACCTCGAGACGACCGCCGCCGCCATCACCGCCGCCGAGACGGGCCACCTGGTCTTCTCGACCCTGCACACGGTCAACGCCCCGCAGACGATCGAACGCATCATCGACATTTACCCGTCCGACCAGCAGAACCAGATCCGGTCGATGCTCGCCAACACGCTCCAGGCGGTGCTCAGCCAGACGCTGTTCAAGCGCTCCGACCAGCCAGGCATGATCCCGGCCGTCGAGGTCATGTTGTGCACGCCCGCCGTCCGCAACTGCATCCGCGAGAACCGGATCTTCGAAATCCCGAACATCATCTCGACCAGCCGCGCGCTGGGCATGCAGTCGCTCGACGACTCGATCAAGCAGTTGTTCGTCAACGGGTACATCACCCGCGAGGACGCGGTCGCCCAGGCCGCCCACCCGGAGAAGTTGGACCGCAGCCTGGCCGCCTAAGGAGAAGGCCGACGGACGAGGGCCGCGGGATGACTTACTCATCCTTCATCCTTCCTCCTTCATCCTTGAGTAACCCATGCCCACGTACCGCTACGAGTCGAAAAACGCGTCCGGGAAGATGTCGTCCGGCGTCATTTCCGGCGCCAACCTCGCCGCCGCCTCCGCCGAGATCCGCGCCCGCGGCGAGTACATCCTCGCCCTCGCGCCCGTCGATGAGACCAAGCGGAAGGGCTTCTCCCTCAAGGACATCAACCTGTCCTTCGGCCCCGGCGCCAAGGACGTCCAGGCGTTCACCGGCCAGCTCGCCGTCATGATCCGCGCCGGCATCTCCATCCGCGCCGCCATCGAGGGCATCGCCGACCAGGTCGTGAACGTCAAGTTCAAGGCCATGCTCGTCCAGATGAAGAAGGACGTCGAGGGCGGCAAGCAATTCTCCGAAGCGCTCATGCGCTACCCGAAGATCTTCAGCCCGCTCTACATCAACATGGTCAAGGCGTCGGAACTGTCCGGCGGCTTCTCCAAGATGCTCGACCGCATCGCCACCTACCTCACCCAGCAGATCGAGACCACGTCCATGGTCCGGGGCGCGATGATCTACCCCGGCATCATCGGCACCCTGGCGATCAGCACGACCGTGTTCCTGCTGGTCTGGGTGCTCCCGCGGTTCATGGTCATCTTCAAGGGCAAGGAGGCCGCCCTGCCGACGCCGACCAAGCTGCTCATGGCCCTGAGCAGCTTCATGGTCAACTACTGGTACGTCCTGATCTTCGCCCTGATCGCCGGCATCTGGGGCTTCATGCTGATGATCAAGACCGACTGGGGCCGCATCTGGTGGGACAAGGTCAAGCTCTCGGTCCCCCTGTTCAAGAAGCTCTTCCGCGCCCTCTACATCAGCCGCTCGCTCCACACGATGGGCCAGCTGATCAACGCCGGTGTCCCCATCCTGGACACGCTCGGCATCACCGCCGAGATCAGCGGTAACGTCATCTACAAGCGCATGTGGCGGAGCGTCTACACGGCCGTCAAGCAGGGCAAGAAGATCTCGACCCCGCTGACCAAGAACCCCCTGCTCCCCCGCTCGGTCGTGCAGATGATCGGTGCCGGCGAGGAGTCCGGTAAGCTCGGCGAGGTGCTCGACGAGGTGTCCGAGTTCTACGCCCGCGAGCTCCGCGCGGTCATCAAGGGCGTGACCGCGATGATCGAGCCGCTCATGATCGTGCTGATGGGCTCGATCGTCGGGTTCATCGCGATGTCGATCATCCTCCCGATCTTCAAGCTGTCGAGCATGGTGAAGTAGGGATCGGCCTCTTGCGGATTCGAGTGGCGTGGTCACCTGAGGTGACCACGCCGCTTTCGTTATACGCGCGTAAGGCGCTCGCTCGCTCGCGCCCGATAATCCCGCAAAACCACCCAGTTCAGCGGCATCCCCCAAATTCCGATATCAAGGGTGATGCGGATCCGTTTTGCAAATCACGCCCTTGCGCGGACGCGGTCGCGCGC
>DASPKW010000252.1:0-3723 GCA_035627895.1 Tepidisphaeraceae bacterium
CATACGCCCCCCGCACCCACGGCACCTGCCGGTCCAGCTCCGCCAAAAACGACGCCCGGTCCCCCGGCTCCACCGCCTCGACCCCGCGCCGAACCTCCTCGGCGACGTACCGCCGCCGCACGTCCTGCGGCACGTCGGCGAAGTCCGCGTCGACGCGCCGCACCCGCTCGGCCGTCACGCGGACCCGCTCCCAGCTTGTCGTGCTCAGTTCCGCCATGTGTGTCGTGCGCGCGCCCGCGGCCGGCGAGTATACCGTAAGTCTCTGGAGGGGAGGAACGCGAGGACGGAGGACGGGGGGAAGCGCCGTGGCGTGGGCTACCAGCCCGCGAGTCATCTCCGCCCGGACGTCGGCGCGGCCTGCCGTTCATCCCGCGCCGGCCCGCGACCCCTTCCACCCGCACTCCGAGCACCGCCCCGGCGTGGCGCGGAGGTCGTAGCTGCACGTCGGGCAGAGGCCGCCGAGCGCGAGCCGGCGGAGGTGCCGGCGACGGCGACCCCAACCCAATGCGCGTGCGGCGGGGACCACCGCGCACGTGGCGACGGACAACCAGTGAGGGATGGCGATCGCGCGATAATATTGGTCCGCCGTGCTCGCCGGGTTTTCCGACGAGGTCCACCGGATGGGGCCCCAGCGGCAATCGAGAATTCCTCGGCCGCGCTCCCAGCGATACGGGTCCGCCGGCTCAGCTTTCCATTCCCATACTGGCGGGTCGTTGACGCCGACCACGAGCATGATGCCGTGTGAATCGCGGAGGCGGTGGAACTCCCAGATCAGTCGACCGCGATCGGATTCCCATGCCGTCCACCGGAACTCCGGAGCAGCCCCCGGGCCCGGGCGAAATACCGCGCGGCTGCACGTGTCGTACCACCAATAGCTCCGCACCCACAACGCCCCCACCGCAAGACAGAGCACGAGCGACGCGACCGTCGCCACATTTAGCGCCCACCGCCCGAGTCGTCTCGCCCAATGCCGCCACGGTGCCATTCGGCCGAGTGTACCGCGCGTCCCGGTCGCGCCCCCTTTCATCCCTCACCCTTTCCGCCCCCCCCGAAACGCCCACCCCGGCGGGCGCTCCTTCGGGGCCAGCAACAACCCCAGCGCCGACCCCGCCACCGCCGCCCGCAGTTCCTTCGCCGCCTTCCCGCGCAGCGCCGCCGGCGCGACCTTATCCCGCCGGAAGAAGTACGCGAACGCCGCCAAAAACAGCTCCGGCTGCGCTTCCAGGTCGACGTCGAGCGCCGCCGGAAACGCCGCGTCGAGGATCGCCACGCCGTCGTCGGTCAGCTCGGTCAGCTCCGTCACCCACCGCAGGACCGTCTCCACCGGCGGGTCGGCCGCGAACCGCTGCGCGACCAGCTTCAGCAAATCGTCCCGCGTCGGGGCGTTCATGAGCAGGGCCAGAAAGAACCGGTGCTCGGGCTCGGTCACCGCGCCGCGCAGGCCCTTGATGACGCCGCGCCGGGCATCTTCGTGCAGCGTCGCCCCCACGCCGGCGGCGAGCTTGCCGTGCCGCTTCTCGAACGCGCGCATAATCGCTTCCCACGCGCAGATCTGCTGCAGATGCCCCATGCAGTGGTACAGCACGGAGAACCCGCGCTCGAAGTCGAGCTCGCCGATCATCTCCGCCACCAGCCCGGCGTACCGCTCACCGCCGTCGTCGACGGTTCGCTCCAGCACGTCGAGCAGTTGCTTGCGGCGCATCGTGAGCGAGTCGCTGAAGTGCGGGTCGAACGCGACGTGCGGCGGCAGGTAGTTCAATTGCGGCCCGGTGCCCGGGTCGTGCTGCGTCCGCACGACGACCGTCACGCTCGGCGAGTCCAAATGGAACAGCGAGTGGATCGTCTCGGGCCCCGAGACGATCGGCACGGTCCGCCCGGTCTCGAGCAACTCCATCCGCTTCATCCGCAAATCGCCGACGCGAAGGTACGGCGTGACCGGCGTCGCGCGGTCGAACGTGTAGTGCGCGTGGATGCTCGACCCGTGCATGACGTGGAACGCGCCGCTGAACTCGTGCTGGTGGATGGCCGTCGTCCCGTCGGTCCAGAACAACAACTGAATGTAGAACCGCGAATGGGAATAGGCGACGAGCTCGGGCTCGCCGAACGCCGAGTCGGTCTGCGGCGGCTGCTCGTCGTCCAGCAGAAACCCGCGCACGAGCGCCGCGACGTCCACGTGCTCCGCCGGCGGCCGCTCGTCCAGCGCCGCCGCCGCGATCGCCGGGAACGCCGCGAGCGAGAAGTTTTGGCGCTTCCAGCGTTCGAGCACGGTCCGCCCGAGGGCGGTGAAGAAGGGGTCCATTGGGGTTACGTTACCACGGGCCGCGGTGCCCTCGTAGGGTGGGTGTACTCGCCCACCAATGCAGATGCGCGCGGCACGTCGCAATTCGGCGCCCCACGCCGTCGCGCCGACCCACGCCGAAGGTTCATGAGATAGGACTGCCACGCGCAACACCGGCGGCCGCCCCCGCCTCACGCCGGGAGAGCCGGCCGGCAATCCGAACACGCCTCGCCAGGCGTGCGTCGGTGTCGTTCCGGTGGACGATGGACGGGCCCTCCCTCGCGGGCGAGGTGCGCCGTGGCGTGGGCTACCAGCCCGCGAGTCACCTCCGCCCGAACGCCACCCGGGACCGCCGCGCCGTTCATCCCGCGCCGGTCCCGCCTGCCGCCGTCCACCCGCACCCCGGGCACCGGTCCGGCGTGGCGCGCAGGTCGTACCGGCAGGATGGGCATGGGACGGCGGCACGGTCTTGATCCCTTCTCCGGACGACGCCTTTGGTCCCCCCGATCAACCACCCCACCCCGGCGCCGACACAACCGACCGCCATGCAGAGGCGTAACCGTTGCCCGTACTCGCGCAGCACTGAAAACGCGGAGAACTCTGGCAAAAGGAAACTGGACGCGAGCGTCACCATGACAAAGCCCGTCATGGCTCCGAGTACCCGAGCCCGCGTTACGTCGGTCGTGGTCGTCCCTCGCCCACCCCGATCATACCGCGCGAGGGCCGTCACCCGTGCGCGGCGTGCCCCGACGACGCCGCGTCGGCCCGCCACCCGCACTCCGGACACCGATCGGGCGTGGCCCGGAGGTCATACCCGCAGGCCGGGCAGCACCCCGCCCGCGCCGCGCGTCCACGTCGCCGGCGGCTCACCAGCGCCGCCGCGGGCGCGGCCGCCGTGACCGCGACGACCGCCCACCACGGGCACGCGAGCTCGCGCGTCCGGGTGGGGTACCACACCAGTTCTTCGTAGTTAATGGTGCGGAACGCGTGCGACTCGCCCTCGTCCCACGCGAACCACCACGGCGACCGTACCGGCCGGGTCGCCGCGTGCGCGCCCCAGTCCCACTCGGCCCGGGCCCACGGCGTGGCGAGCGCATCGACCGTGACGCCGGGCCCGAGCTCCTCGAGGGCGACCGTCAGCCGCCCGCCGTCCGACCGCGCCGTCCACCGCCGCCACCCGTCGGCGTGCGAAACGAAGTCCGCCCGCCAATAGCTCCGCACCCACAGCCCCCCCACCGCCACGCACAGCACGGCCGACGCGACCGTCGCCGCGTCGAGGGCCCACCGCCACAGGGGGGGCCGCCCGATCCGCCGTCGTCCCGAAGGGGGGGCCATACGGGCGAGTGTACCCCCCCTCGCGCGCGGCGTCGCCCGCCCCCCCGATCCGCCCCCCTCCCCCCCCCTGTCCGGCGAGGGGAAGTGAGAGCGGAGAACGTTCTCAAACG
>DASPKW010000253.1:0-3797 GCA_035627895.1 Tepidisphaeraceae bacterium
GGACGGAAGACCCGGCCCGCCATTCCGCGGTGACCGCGCGCGCCGCGCGGACGCCCGCGGTCAACTGCCCCGGCGCGCCAGGCGGCGGTCGACGGCCGCGCGGATCGCGTCGTAGTCGTACCCCACGCGCCCCTTGATGAGCGCGTCCGCCCGGCCGAGCACGGCGTCGTCGCGTGCCGGGAGCGCGGACAGGACGGCCCTCAGGGCCGCGCCGATCCCGGACGCGCCGACCTCGTCGAACGCGGCCGCGCAGTCGTCGAGGTCGGCCCGCCCGTAGCCGTTTAACAGCGTGTCGATCCCGTCCATGTCGCACGACGCCTCCGCCTCGGCGATCAGATAGACTAGACGTTCGTCCGGATCGAGGCTCGCCGCCCCGCCGGACTGCCCCTTGTCGATCGCGGCGTTGATGAACTCGTCAGCCGTCATGCGCTCCTCCGTCGATGAGCCGGCAACATATCGGAGGCACACGTGCCGTGCGAGTGACGTCCCGCCCCGTCCAGAAGAACGCCGGCCAGATTATGCACGGCGGTCTTCCGGGGGGGAGAGCCCTTCACCGCGGGGCGGAAGGGGGGGCCCGTCCGGGGTCCTCTGCGTTTGCGGTTCGCGGGCCGGCGGGAGGCGTTCCCGTGCCCGCGGGAGTCGTTCGCGCGGCCGCGTGAGGGGTTCCCGTGGCCGCTTGAGGAGCTCGCGAGCCCGCGGGGATCGTTCGCGCGGCCGCGTGAAGAGCTCCCGAGCCCGCGGGAGGAGTTCCCGCCCCCGCGGGAGGAGTTCCCGCGGCCGCGGGAATAGTTCCCGCGGGCGTGTCGGCCGCGGTTTTCCGGGCGAAAATGAGGGTTGGGCGGAATTTTCGAGCGCGAGGTTAAGTGGCCCCGTTGACGGGACGATCTGAATCGCGTGTGGCGTTCGAATACGTCGCCCGGGCGTCGGGGACCGTGAGGGTCCGACGCGGGCGCAGCGTGCGAGGGCACGTCAACATCTAACCGCCGCGCCGGTTCGCGATTCGCGCCGGTGCCGCAGACAGGAGCCCGCCCCGATGAAGCTCGTCCCCGAAGACGACGCCGGCGCGATCGGATTCTTCGCGTCGCGCAGCACGTTGTGGTCCAGTAACGCCGTGAACATGGGCAGCACCGCGCCGATCATCACCGCGATGAACGCTCGCACTTCGGCCGCACAGGCGAAGCTGACCGCCGCGATCGCCGCCCGCAACGCGGCCAAGACGGCGACGGAAGAGCTCCGCGCCGCGATCCGCGCGATGCGCCAGGCCGGCAGCGAGGTGATCAAGCAGGTCCGCACCAAGGCGGCCGTCGACCACAGCGACGCGCCGTACTACCTGGCCGACATCCCCGTCCCGCCGATCCCCGGCCCGATGGCGAGCCCCGGCACGCCGACCGGTTTCAAGGTCACGCTCAACGGCGACGGGTCGATCAAGGCGACGTGGAAGTGCGCCAACCCGGCCGGCTCGGCCGGCACGATGTACCTGATCTGGCGGCGCGTCGGCAGCGGCGAGTTCGTGTCCGTCGGCGGGAGCGGCACCAAGTCGTTCGTCGACGCCACGCTCCCGGCGGGCGCGGCCTCGGTCACCTACCAGATCCAGGCCGTCCGCTCGACCGCCGTCGGGGCGGCGGCCCAGTTCGTCGTCAACTTCGGCGTCACCGGCGGGACGATGACCGCGGCGGTCGTGTCCGCGCCCAAGCTCGCCGCGTGATCCGCGGAGGTCGAACCACGGAGGGCATCCTTCGCGCCTCAGGACAGGCTCCGGGCACGGAGAGAAGACGGAGAGTCAGCCACGGATGTGCACGGATGGCCACGGATCAAGACGTTTGATCCGTGGCCATCGGTGTTGATCTGTGGCTGATTCTGTTTTGTCTGCTCCGTGCCCTCCGTGTCCTCCGCGGTGAACTCTCTCCCGTCGCGGAGACGCAATAAACTGGCATCCGCCCGTGACGCGCGTTACGCTAGCTGAATGCGTCGCCTCGTCCCCCTCGCGCTCGTCGCGATCGCCCTCGCCTCCCCCGCCCCCCCTGCACTCGCACAGTCCGAGCGGCAGCGGTTCGAGCGGACGCTCGAGCAGATGCGCACCCAGACGCTCGACCGCATCGCGCCCGACGTCCCGGCCGACCAGCGGGTCGTCTTCGACTACGGGATGTACGCGATCTTCGACTACCTGAGCGTCGACGACAACCGCAACGAGAACCACGTCCTCCGCCAGTACAGCCTCGTCCCGTACGCGCGGCTGAACCTCGACAACGTGCACGAGGTCTTGATCCGCGGGCGACTGACGTACCGCGACTTCAACGACGGCGACAGCTTCGACAACCGGGGGGACGAACTGGTCGACCCCGACGTCGACCGGTTGTACTACAAGTTCGACCTCGCCCGGTCGGCGGCGGCGTACAACGGGACGACGCTGCCGTACAACCTCACGCTGGTCGCCGGCCGCGACTTCGTCTACTGGGGCAACGGGCTGGTCCTGGGCACCACGCTCGACGGGGTGTCCGTCGGCGCGTCAATCGGGCCGCTGAGCGTCGGCGTCGTCGCCGGCGTCACGCCCGTCCGCACGGTCGACTTCGACTCGTCGCGGCCGGCGTTCGACTACAACACCCGCCGCGGGTTCTACGGCGCCATCGCCACCCTGACCGCCGGCACGCACCGCCCGTTCGTCTACGGCCTGGTGCAGCGCGACTACAACGACGACGACCGCCTGAACCAGGGCAACGTGGTCACCGAGTACCAGTACGACAGTTGGTACGTCGGCTTCGGCAGCACCGGGAGCTTCACGGACCGCCTGACGTACGGGGCCGAGGTCGTGTACGAGGGCGGGCGCGGCAAGTCGAACAGCTTCGAGCTCACCCCGCCGTTCCTCACGCCCGTCGACCCCACGCGCGACCCGATCGGCGCGTGGGCCGCGGACGTCCGCCTGGACTACCTCTTCACCGACGCCCGCCGGTCGCGCGTCGGCGTCGAGTTCCTGATCGCCAGCGGCGACTCCGACCGGTTCCACACGTCCAACACGTTCGGCGGCAACCGGACCGGCACCACCGACCGCTCGTTCAACGGGTTCGGGCTGGTCAACACGGGCCTGGCGTTCGCCCCGGACGTCTCCAACGTCATGATGTTCCGCGTCGGGGCGTCGACGTTCCCGCTGCCCGACCAGCGCGCGACGCGGCTCCTCCAGGTCGGCGCCGATTTGTTCGTCTACGGCAAGACCGACCGCGACGGCGCGTTCTCCGAGACGACCGGCGACTCCCGCTACCTCGGCTGGGAGCCCGACGTGTACATGAACTGGCAGGTGACCAGCGACGTCTCGCTCGCCCTGCGGTACGGCGTCTTCTTCCCGTCCGCCGACGCGTTCCCCGACGACACCGCCCGCCAGTTCTTCTCGCTCACGCTGACGTTCAGTTTGTGACCGTCCGCCCGACCGCGCCGATCGATCCCCCGGACCGGAGACGTCCATGCGAAACATTCCCCGTCTGATCGTGACCGCGATGTCCGCCGTGCTGGCGCTGTCGGCGTCCGCCGAGACGGTGCAGCTCAAGGCGACGATCACGCAGATCGTCGGGAGCGTGCAGGTGCGCGCCGCGTCCGACCAGCCGTGGGTCAAGGCGACCGTCGGCATGAGCTTGAACGAGAACGCCGAGTTCCGCACGGGCCTGCGCAGCGCCGTGCAGTTCGTGATCCCGCCCGAGCACACGATCGCCGTCGACCGCCTGGGCGTGGTCAAGCTGATGACTGCCGTCCGGGAGGGCTCCAAGGTCACGACCGAGATCGGCATGAAGTACGGCCGCACGCGGTACGAC
>DASPKW010000254.1:0-2509 GCA_035627895.1 Tepidisphaeraceae bacterium
GGTCGCCGGCGGGAACACCGGCCACGGCAGCGCGTCCCCCGCGACGCCCGCCCACGGCGCGTCGCCGTCCTGCGCGACCACGCCGTTCGCCGCGCCGACGATTAGCGTCGCGCCCAGCCCCTCGTACGCCCCCGTGCTCGCGAGCGAGATCTCGATCGCCGACCCGGAGACGAGCCCGATCGGCCCGCTCCCGACGTAAGAGGCGTGCGTGTCCCGCCCGTCGTGCACGACGAACGCCGCGACGTCCGCCGCCGACGAATCGACGTTCCGGTCGAACCACAGCGTGAGGCGCAACAGCATCGAATCGAACCGGGCCGACAGCAGCACCGGCGGCTCGGGCGGCGGCGGCGGGACGTACGGCCCGGGCACGTCCGCGCACGTCCCGTGCCCCGCGTTGGGCGCGTGGCCGGTGACCGCGTCGATCAATTGCGCGGCTCCCCCCGCCCACCGCCAGGTCGCGCCCGCGGGCACGGCGTCCGACAGCGTCACGCGGAACTTGACCGGCGCGACCGCGTCGGCCGCGACGACCGCCAGCTCCGCGCCACCCGCGCCGTGGACCACCAGCGGCAGATCGATCCCCGTCAGCACGCACGGCCGGTCGGTGATGACGAACAGCCGCTCGCCCGCGGTCGTGTCGTGCGCGACCGACAGGACAGACGGCCAGTTCGGAAAATACCCGTACCCGTAGTACGGGTCCGCGCGGCGGGACGCGTCCCGGTGCGGCGGCCGGGGCGGCGCGAGCGGGGGACGGTTACGGGTCGGCGCGAAGGGCATCGGTCTCTCCGGTCGATGTCGAACGTCAAACGTCAAAAGGGCGGACGCAGGCATACTCACTGCGCCCACCACTTTTGACGTTTGACGTTTGCCATGAGCTACGCCGCGATCCGCATCGACGCGACGGCCGACACGGGCCCGGCCTGGCCCTTCCCGTTAAAATACTGGGCCATGACGTGGAGGAACTTGCCGCCCGCGTCCTCGGGGAGCGGGACGGCGAACTTGTCGCGCGTCGCCAGGCCGACGAACTTCGCCTCGTCCGGCGTGGCCGGCGGGGGCGTGCCGGCGGGCAGGATCGCCGCGTAAACGACGGCCCCGATCGACGTCGGCGGCTTGCCCTTGCGGTCGCTCCCCTCGACGCGGACGGTCAAATTGCCGAACGGGTCCGCGGTCAAAATCGGCCGCTCGACGGGCGCCGGGACCGGCGTCGGGGTCACGTCCCGGGCCGACATTCCGAGCGCGATCAATTGCGCATCCGTGACCGTGACGACCGCTTTAATAATCTTGCAGAACTGGCGGGACTTGGCCAAGAGGGCGGCCTTGCTGGCGCGCTTTTCGGCTTGTGTGACCTTAGTCCGCGTCGCCGGCACGTCCACGACGGCGAGCCGCGCCTCAAAGTCCGCATGCAGCGCGCCGTACGCCGTGGCGTCGCTCGCCGTAAGCGAATACACGGATGGCGTTAGGGTAATTTTCGCGAGGAAGTTGGAACTCCACGGCAGCAGGACGCCGTCGATCGTCGGGGGAATCGTGGGCACGGCAGGCACCTCGTCAAGGAAGACTTTGGCGGCCCCGCGTCGCCCGCTTCGTGCGGTACCGATTCACGCGTCGCCGACACCCCATTCATCGAGTGCCGGCGGGCGGGGGTTGAGGACGAAACCAAAAATATTCCCGCGGCGCGTCGCCACGGGCGCGGCGGGCCGCGCCACGGGTGCGGCGAGACGCGCCGCGGGCGCGGCGGGACGCGCCGCGGGTGCGGCGCGGCCGTCCACGGGTGCGGCGGGACGCGCCGCGGGTGCGGACGCCTCCACGCGGGATGGCGGGTTGGGTCTTCCGGGCCGCGGTCGGAGGCGGAGAGTCCGCACGCCCGCCGGGCGCAGCCCGTCCGCGCAGGGGGCGGCGGGCGGCGACGATCGGCCGCGTAGGCCGAACCTGCTATGATCCGGCCGGGCAGCGCGGGCGCGGGCCTGCTAACTGTCCCTGTCCCCTTTGATTGCCGTTGTCCCCTTTGATTGCCGTCCCCTTTGATTGCCCCCTTTGATTGCCCTGTCCCCTTTGATTGCCCCCTGTCCCCTTTGATTGCCCTGTCCCCTTTGATTGCCCCCTTTGATTGCCCCCGCGGGTGCCGCCACCGCCCGCCCGCGCGGCAGAAGCGGAGGAAGTCGACGATCCACGTGCGGTAACATTCGATCGTGTGCTTCGACAGGTGACGGACCTGCGCCGCGCGGACGAACTGGTCGAGTACCCGCATATCCTCCTAACCTACAAACGGTTTTCGGGAGATCAATAGAATTCCCAAACGGTTGACAAGGCGGGACGGGGGCTTAGCTTGTGAGCGTATCGGGTCGGGGCGGTTATTCGGCCGGCCCGTCGATGAATGGTAGTTATACCGCAGGAGCAACCGGTGTTCGTGAAGCGGCTCGACGTGATCGAGTACACCGACGGCGGCCGGTCTTGGCACGCCAAGTCTACCGCCCGCCCGAGTTGGTCACTCATCGAAAAGGCCATCCGCCGGTTG